>JAJFID010000032.1 GCA_021775325.1 Rhodospirillales bacterium | reverse complement strand
CGAAGCGCTCGTGTGTCACCCCCTCTGTCTTGGAACCTGAAAGATTCCCCTGCCACCAGTCACAAACCAACTGGCCGGGTTACATCTTCGGTGAGGTCGACCTGCTTCTGGTTGACCTGCTTTCCAGAGCCTCATTACGCTGGCGGTCCTGGTGCCTGAGAGTTTCCGGGGCGGTTGCTCCTTCGGCGTCAACACACGGTCAAATGACCCGGAGCATTGAACTCTCCCGCAGCGCTAAACTGAGAAAATTGTCTCAATCGTGCTTACTATGTTCTTTCACCCGTTTGGGTAGGTGTATTCCAACCCGTTCGGAGGTGTCAGTCAGTGTAGCTATTTTGGTTATGGGGTCAATGCCTGAAAATAGCAATTCAATTCCTGCCGATCTATCCACCGATGGGCGGTACAGTCTGGTTATATTTGAGCTGTTTGGGCGTTAGCTGAAATCCCACATAGACGCGAAAATCATACCCGATTTTCGGTGGCTCGATGGGAATCGTCATGACCACGGGTTCATCAAACAGGGACACCTTGTATCGGTTGCCGTCGAAGTTAACGGGAATGACAAAGTTACCCTTGCTGAGGAGCTGTTTTTCCACCGTCGTGATTGTAACAAAGTACGGAAGATCGGCTATCCTGCTGGTGTTGGCAGGACCACGGGATGCCGTAATAGCGACACTGAGTTCAATATCGATCTGGCCAAATCCGGTCTCTTCGTCAACATCATAAATGCAGTTGGCGATAAAATCGTCGATCTGGGCCTCTGTGTCGATGTCGATCAGGTCTTGTCCGTCACCGGTTCGAAACTGAGTTATGCGCTCTGCGTTAGCCAGTATAGAGACGGACGGGCATGGAGGCGGCAGTTCATCGGTCGCGGACACAAACGGATTAATATTGTCCAGCGATCCACACGCGCTCAGAACCAACATGCCAAGGCTGGCGAGAACGCATTTCCGAATTTTCCAGTCCAGGTGTCGCAATAAGCGCATAAGGTGGTTCCACGATTTCGATTAGATGCCCGCTGATCATTGTTTCAACGTAGGGGAACTTTAACGGACACAACAATGGAACGGCAAGCATCCCTATTCCGTGGCACCGTTCAAGGAACCATTTTCAGTGTTATCAGGTCCACGACTGGCACCGGTTTCCACCAGACGAATGAGAGACTGAGCAAGGCGACTTACAGACCTCGCTCGTCCCCAGGAATTCTTGATTGCTTCGGAAATGGTGAGGGCCCGGTCGAAAAGATACCAGGCCCAGTCCCCATCGCCAACAGTGGCCCGGCTCTCGGCCAGTTCCGCCAGTAACCAGGCTTGTCCGCTGGGACTCCTGATCTGGTCTGTAACCATAACAGCAAATGCCTTGCTGTTTTCAGGCACACCATATCCGGCCTTGCGTTTGAGAAATGCAATATTCCATACGGCATAAGCGTGGGTTTTTTCATCCTCTATGCTGCTCGCGAGAGTTGTCGCCTGGAGAAACAGGTCGGCATCCGGTTGCTCCATGTCGCTCGCAATCCCGGCATAGGCCAGCGCGATGCGACTCAACGCATAATCTTTGGCGAACGGTAATTCGATGGTGTTCGTTTCTGACGTGGCTTTTTCAAGGGTATCAAGCGCTGCATCCAGTTCGCCAATCCGTGCCTGGCCTGTGGCAATGCTGGCCAGGACAAGAGCCCTGTAGCGAACAGCCTCAATAGATGATGCCATTTCAAGTGCAGCATCCGGATCACCAGCCGCCGCGCGCGCGCGGGCAGCGCTCATGATTACGGGTACACGTTCCGCAGAACTCTCGATAGCCCCCAGAATGGAGACCGCGTGGTCAACGTCTCCGATACCGGCATAGGTGTCAGCCACGTGGCGCAACGCTGTGTCACGGTTTTCTGTCGTTTCTATGTCGTTGGCAGCAGTTTCAATGTCTCTGAGCAATGACAACGCCTCGTCCTGCTTGCCCACACGAAACAGAGCGTCACTGGCCTGGGCGAGATAGGCTGTCAATCTGGCGTCAGAATCCATTTCGCTGACCTGCTGGCGAAGTTTGGTCACAGCTTTCGAAACGCTGTCAGCCAGACCGTCACCGGCCATGATTTGCGCAATATTTGCATAGGCTTCAATTTTTGTCCGGGCATCAGGAATGATGTCGGCTGCTGCAATCG
The DNA here is from genome assembly GCA_021775325.1 of Rhodospirillales bacterium. Classification (GTDB taxonomy): domain Bacteria; phylum Pseudomonadota; class Alphaproteobacteria; order Rhodospirillales; family Casp-alpha2; genus JABJGO01. Next base: position 10,654 of record JAJFID010000032.1, on the reverse strand, counting down.
CGCCTGCTGCCTGTCCGGCACGGGCCTGCGCCGCGGCAATTTCGCCGAGTGCAACCATCACCATGCGCGGATCAGATATCCGCCGAATGGTGTCGCGGGCGGAATCGGACAATCCGGCGCGGGCCTGAGCAACCAGAATATCACCCAGTGCCCAGTTCCGCATGTCGTCGCGCGGAATTGCTTTGGCGCTTTCCACAGCTTCATCGAGCAGGCATCGCACCGTGGGGTGTTCGAAACATTCGGAAGGGTCGCGGACAGGATTTGCTGTTTCGTTGGAAAGGCCTTCGACGATCAGATCACGGGTGGCGGGATTGGCGAGCAGAGCATCGCGGGCATCCTGCGTTCTTGCCTGCCTTGCGGTCGACAGGGTATCCAGCAGATTGTTCACGTTGACGGCTGTTTCCAGATGGGTCACCAGTGCTTCATCCACAATACCCGTGACGGCTTGTCCGTTCATTCGCTGGTACTGGCGAATCGCATTTTCAGTATTGTCATCCATGACACCGGTTATGGGCCCCTGATAGACGCCAATTGTGTTAAGTGCCGTCTGCAATCGTTCAATCAGCAGGCTTGTGAATGTGGCTGTTGGTTTCTCGCTTTCGAGAGGATCAGCCGGTTCACCCAGGTCTTCGGGGATCAATGCTGCGGCCCGCGCGTCAGATGACGTGGCCGCGAGAATTCCATTGCCCGATACAATCACTGCCGTGCCAATGATAAAGGCCCCCAGCCATCTGCGTATGCCCTCGGCATTGACAGACCTGAGAGATTGAAGGACACAGTAGCGAAGACGATATTCGAAATTGTTTTCAGGCATCTATAAATACCATGGCCGTCTATACCGATGTTAGTGACGAGGACGTATCAAAGTTTGTTGCCGCCTATGATATCGGCGATGTGCTCTCATGCAAGGGTATCGCTGAAGGTGTCGAAAATACAAACTTTATGCTTACCACCGATCTTGGCGCGTATATCCTGACGCTTTATGAAAAAAGGGTGGATCCGGCAGATTTACCGTTTTTTCTGGGATTGATGGAGCATCTGGCGAAACGCGGCATTCCCTGTCCCACGCCGGTTCACGCCAGCGATGGCGAAGCCTTGCGTTCGTTATGTGATCGACCGGCCGCCATTGTGACTTTTTTGCCTGGATTATGGCCGAAACGGATTACGTCTGATCATTGCCGCGAGGTGGGTGAACATCTGGCGCGCATGCATATGTCCGGAAGCGATTTTGATATACCGAGGCCCAATAGCCTGAGCGTTGATTCCTGGCGCCCCTTGTTGGAATCCAGCGGTCGTATAGAAACTGACGGCGTTTCGGCGGGGCTGTATGACGTATTGTCTGATGAACTGATGTATCTTGAGAGCCACTGGCCCGCAGGACTGCCCAGCGGTGCCATTCATGCCGATCTGTTTCCCGACAACGTGTTTTTCCGGGATGGTCACCTGTCGGGCATGATCGATTTCTATTTTGCCTGCTCAGACGCCTTTGCCTATGACATCGGCATTTGCCTCAATGCCTGGTGTTTTGAGCCTGATGGCAGTTTCAACATCACCAAGGCCCGTCGTATGCTGGCGACCTATCGCATTGAGCGGGGTTTTACACAGGAAGAACTGGATGCGTTGCCCATTCTGGCCCGTGGTGCGGCGCTGCGGTTTCTGTTGACGCGCTTATACGATTGGCTGAATACCCCGGAAGGGGCCTATGTGGTTCCTAAAGACCCTATGGAATACGTGCGCAAGTTACGCTTTCACCAGAGTGTGAAAAGCGCCGGTGAATATGGGTTGGATTAACAATTATGACAGATAGTTCCGCGCCTTCCGTCAGCATTTACACCGATGGTTCCTGTCTGGGGAATCCCGGTCCCGGTGGCTGGGCTGCCATACTGCGGTATGGTGAAATCGAGAAGGAACTGTCTGATGGCGAACCGTCGACGACCAACAATCGTATGGAACTCCTGGCGACTATTCAGGGCCTGCAGGCCCTGACGCGACCCATGAGCGTGGATATCTATACAGACAGTACCTATGTTCGCGACGGCATTACCAAATGGATACACAACTGGAAACGCAACGGTTGGAAGACGGCGGCCAAAAAGCCCGTCAAGAATGATGATTTGTGGCGTCAATTGGAAGAAGCCATGACAAGGCACGATGTTCGTCTGCACTGGGTCAAGGGCCATGCCGGCCACCCGGAAAATGAACGTGCGGACGAACTGGCGCGGAACGCGGCGGAACAGATACGCCTGAACACATGACCGGGGAGTAAAGCCGTTGGCCATTGCAATCACCGTACAGATGGAAGGCTGGGAATCGCCCGAGTGGGTGCGAGAACAACTGGCTGCGAGTCTGCCCGATGTTGATATTCGTTGCTGGCCGGATATCCAACCGGCTGGAGACATTGAAATGCTGATTGCGGACCGATTGCCCAACGGCATGGCGGCCCAGATGCCAAATCTGAAGGTTGTTCAGAAACTGGGCGCTGGTGTCGAAACCATGGTGAAAGATCCGGGCGTTGGGCCCAATGTGCGCATTGCCCGACTCAAAGCGACGGCTGCCGCACGGGAAATCGCCGAGTACTGCCAGCTATACGTGTTGCGCGAGCATCGCCATGCTCGGCTGTACGTGGAGCAGCAGCAAAAAGGCGAGTGGCGGGTTCATGCGCCGCGAATGACCACGGATGTTACTGTTGCGGTCCTGGGACTGGGGCATATTGGCGGTTACATTGCGCGCCGGTTTGCATCCATGGACTTCCACACGGTGGGATGGAGCCGGTCGCAAAAGGAAATGGGCGGGATAAGCTGTTTTGCCGGCAACGATGCACTACCGACTGTGCTGGCGCAGGCGGACTTTGTTGTATCCATTCTGCCATCCACACCGGAAACCCGGGGCCTGATGAACGCCGAAACACTATCGCATTTCAAGAACGGCGCGACACTGATCAATGTGGGACGTGGTGATCTCGTGGTGGAAAATGATTTACTTGTCGCACTTGATGGCAACCAACCGGCTCACGCCGTGCTGGACGTGGTTAGTCAGGAACCGTTGCCTCGGGATCATGCGTTTTGGAATCATCCGCAAGTCACATTGACGCCACATATTTCTGGATGGAACGTCATCGACGGACTGGACGATATTGCCGAGAATTATCGCCGGATGAAGGCGGGCGGCCCACTCCTGCACGAAGTGGACCGCTCATCTGGATACTAGAGATTCGCTAGCATGTGCTCGGCACTGGTGACTTCATAACCGCCGTCTGTCTCAAGATTGAGGCTTTCGACTGTGCCGTCGTTGACGACCATGGAAAAACGTTGGCAACGCATGCCAAAACCGTTGGCAGTGAGGTCAAGTTCGAGACCCGTTGCTGCAGCCAGTTCCGCACTGCCGTCTGATACCATAAGCACCTTGTCACCTACATTCTGGTCATCGCCCCAGGCGCCCATGACAAATGCGTCATTGACCGAAACACAAACAATGCTCTCGATACCCTTGGCTGCCAGAGCTTCCGCATTGGCAACAAAACCCGGTACGTGTTTGGCCGAGCATGTCGGCGTGAATGCGCCGGGCAGGCCAAACATGGCTACTTTCTTGCCGCCGAACAGGTCGCCCGTGCTGGTTGCTTCAGGGCCGGAGTCTGACATGGTGTAGAGTTTGACATCCGGCATCTTGTCGCCAACGGAAATGGTCATGGTATTTTTCCTCTTGGTTTTTGAATCTGAGTCCTGATGGCATAGTACGCACAACCCGGTTTGCCAATCCATACTTTTGAATGATTCTGATCAATCAGCCCCGCGCAGCGTCCAGCGCGTCCATGACGGCTCCAGGTGTGAGGATTTCCGGCAGCAATATGCCGTCAGGTGCCGCCGGGCCATACACCGCATTAAAGGGGATGCCGTAACGTTGAAAAGTCGCCAGGTAACGGGTGATGGAATCCTGTGGCAGAGTCCAGTCGGCCTGCATGGGGATGACGGTCTCGGTGGAGAGTCGTTCAAACACCGAACCACGAGCCAGCACAAAGGACTTGTTGATCTGACACGACACACACCAATCAGCCGTTACATCAACAAACACCGTGTTCCCGGCGGTCACGTGGCGATTAATGGTCGCGATATCGAATGGCTGCCACAGGCTGTCCACCGCGCGGGATGCATCGGCGGTTTCGTTTTGGCTGGATAATCCGGGGACAATGGGCAGCGCCAGAGCGCCCAGCCAGCTCGCCAGAACAATGCCTCTGACCACGTGTACAGTCATGGCGTTTCTATATCTCAGATAAAGCGCGACCGCGGCCAGCACGAGACAAGTGGCGATGCCCGCCGTTGCAACCGTGCCAATTTGCGCCAAAAGGACCGACAACAGCCACACAACGGTTCCCGCCAGTGCCAGCCCCAGAAACCGTCGCAGGGTGATCATCCACTGACCGGGTTTTGGCAACATGGTGGCCAGTCCGGGAAAGGTCGCGACGAGCAGATAGGGTGCCGCCAGACCGAAGCCGAGCACCAGAAAAATTGTCATGATTTCGGCGGTGCCCCGGGCCAGCGCGAAACCAACGGCTGTACCCAGGAACGGTGCCGAGCACGGTGTTGCCAGCAGCGTCGCCAGCATGCCGGTCATGAAGTGTCCGGTCAGGCCGGGGGCTGTCGCCGTTTCCAGTCCCATGTCTGCAACGGTTTGGGGCGCGCGGAACTCAAACCAGCCCCACAGATTGCATGCAAACGTGGTGATAACCAGGGCCATGGTGATGAGGAACCATGGTTGCTGGAACTGAATTCCCCAGCCGATGGCAACGCCACTGCTTTTGAGCGCCGACAACACGCCCGCGATAATCAGGAAGGAACTGACAATACCGGCAGCCGAGGCCACAAAACTCATCCGTACGTGACGTGCTTGACCACCGCCATGGCCAATGACGCCCAGTAACTTGATCGACAGTACCGGAAGCACACAAGGCATCAGGTTAAGGATCAGACCGCCCATAAAGGCGAACAGCAGGATCGTGACCAAGGATGACGACGGACGCGGAAGTTCAAGCGCAGTATCTGACGTTCGCAAAGCTACCTGTGTTGTGTGCTCTGCCGAGCGCACGCCGTCAACCACGGTTACGGTAAACTCTCTGCCCTGCAGGTTGGCCATCTCATCTTCAGAACCAATAACCGGCACCCGCAATGTACTACGCAGTCCGGTTGCGTCCAGATTTACATCCGGTTGTCCGAACCCGACAGCACCGGGGTCGTCCAGCGGACCTTCCAGAAAGGCATCCGGGTTTGAGAAGGGCATGCCTTCAACGCTACTGGCCGTAATCAGGAGTTCCGGATTGCGACCCGGCGTCTCCACCAACTCCACAGCTTCAATACGGAGACCTGTCGCAGTACCGTCGCCCGGAACCTGTACGTCATATTTGCTGATCAAATGCACATGGGAGCTGGGTGCGCCGGGCCCCGCTGGTACATTCAGCGATAAGGTCAGCAATTCAGGAACACAGATTTCGGAACAGATCAGGTAGTTGATCTCACCACTCAACCGGACAGCGTCGCCCGCTTGGTCCGGTGTTACAGTGATGGGAAAAACGACCTCGTGTTTATAGCCTAACGTCTCGAACCCGAGAATGGAAAACCGGACCGGAGCCGGCCATTGCATGTCGATCGCGGCTATGTTTGTGCTGGCTGACCAGTCTGGCCGGGGCGGGTATCCCGCGTCACCGGGAGAGCGCCAGTAGATTTTCCAGCCGTCCTGCAGTTGGAACTCCAGACCCATTTTCAGGGGCTGTGCGGTGGAGGCATCGCCCACACTCTCGGTAGCGGATATGAGCCGTACAGACGCATATTCCGTATCCAACCACGGGGACGCAGCAGAATCGGTTTGTCCTGCTGACCATCCGGGGCCTGCTGGTAACAACCACATCAGGAAGAATGTGTATGCAAAAGTTCGACAGAGTTTGATCATAAACCCGGGTTCGCCAAATTCGTGGAAGCCGTTGAATCCACGGCACAATGCGCCAATTTTCCGTAAAAACCAGCCCTTTCACGAAACTTTGAGCGGCTGTGACAGAAAAACACCTGAAAAGAGTAACCCTTGTTCCTACATATGGTATTGGCATATTATTGACACATTGCCGAAGCACGTTGGTTTGAACAGAATCCGGTAATAGATGGGTTCACATAAGCCGGAAAGCGAAGACAATGGTTAGTCCTTATCTGAACGCATCAGACAATAACGAAGACGACCCGTACCTCACGGGCCAACTCATTGTTGCCATGCCCGGTATGGGTGATCCGCGGTTCGACAAAACAGTCATTTACCTGTGTGCCCACAGTGAAGAAGGTGCCATGGGATTGGTCATTAATCGCGAAATGGAAGAACTGACTTTTCCTGATTTACTGGCCCAGCTTGATATTGAGCCGACACCCAGTGCTACACCGATCCGCGTACAGTTTGGCGGTCCAGTGGAATCCAGCCGGGGGTTTGTGCTGCATTCACCGGACTACCTGCAGGACAGTACACTGGTTGTTGATAATGATGTGGCGCTGACAGCAACAGTGGATATCCTGCGCGCGATTGCAGATGGCGCTGGACCCAGTTGCCGCCTGCTGGCGCTGGGATATGCGGGCTGGGGGCCTGGACAACTTGATTCCGAAATCAAGGATAATGGCTGGCTTCACGTGGAAGCGGACGATGATCTGGTGTTTGATACGGATCTCGGATCCAAATGGGAACGGGCCATGTCCAAAATCGGCATTGATCCGCTGATGCTGTCAGACGTGGCTGGTCACGCCTGATCTTCTTTCGAAAGTACAATCCATGAGCAGCAAAAAGAAGTCGGCCCCGCGCCGCAAGAACCGTGATCGCGATCAGGGCGCAGATCCCGAAGCCCTCATGACCGATATGATCGCGCGCATGGAAGACTGCCCCACGGCTGAATCCCTGAACGAGCAGGTCATCCTGCCCTTTGCCCTGGCGTTGGAAAAGGTGTGCAGCGCGCGCGGCTACATCCTGAACATCTACGGCGAGAAATCCAACGTCGTGGTCAGCAATGAAGACAATGCCGAAACCATCTACCACATGGTGGACGATTATCTGGATCAATAACCAGCAAGCGACTCCACAAACTCCCCGGAATATACAGCCTGCTGGTCCCGGTTAGCCTGCTGGAGTAACTCATTGTCTTGAGTGCCTGCCGGCTCGCCATTCCAGTGCTCAAACTTGATCAACTCATCAAGCGCCAGCCTTTTGCGCCAGCCGGCGGTTTCCAGTTCCGGCTTGTCCAGAAACTCGCTGACATACCCGATGCAGAGATAGGCAATAGGCACCACCCTGTCCGGCAGGCCCAGTTCATGCTTGAGCTGGTCTTCGTTGACGATGCTGACCCACCCTACACCTATGCCTTCGGCGCGGGCGGCAAGCCACAGGTTCTGAACGGCACACACTGTTGAATAGAGATCCATCTCCGGGATATGTGTGCGGCCCAGAACCACCGGCCCGGCGCGGTCACGATCACAGGTGATACACAGATTTACGGGTGCATCCAGAATGCCTTCCAGTTTCATGTTGCGGTACTGGTCGCGTTTGGCGTCCGGAAACATCCCGGTGGCTTCTGTATGGGCGGATTCGAAAAGTGCCTTGATACGCTTTTTGGTATCGGGCTTGCGAATGACCAAAAAGCTCCAGGGCTGCATGAATCCCACAGACGGCGCGTGATGAGCGGCGATCAGCAGACGGCTCAGGATTTCGTTTGGCACGGCATCGGGCAAAAACTGGCCGCGCACGTCACGTCGTGACAGGATGGTTTCGTAAACGGCAGAGCGGGTCGTCATATCCGGGAATTGCGCAGGCTCAGACAACGGTACAGACTTCGGGTTTTCCATATTCAGTCCCCTTCATGGAAAATCAGTTGGGTCAACGCGGTCCAGACGTCGCCCATAATATCCTTCCGGCCGGTCTTCTGACTTGGGTTCGTCTCTGTCCGACACCTTCCCGATCAGACTCGATCAGTGGCATCCTGCCGGACAGATTCCCCTTACAGCGCTGGGCACGTGACGGTCTTTCACCGTCTTCCCGATTCTCCCACGAGCAGCAACTCGAGGGCACCAGAAGGTATGATGGAGGCATCCTAGTTCGAAACGAACGGGATTAGAATTACTTTAATTCGGCATTTGGACAAAAACCGTCCAGGTGGTGGCCTATTCTCAGCGCCTCAGTTTAAGCAGGACGCCGCAGACAATTGCGACCAGGCCAACCAGTCCATAAATAAGCATTGTTTCAACAGGAGACACAGACAATTCCCTTTTCTTGCCAACTCCGCCGCAAGCGGAAAACATTCATGACAATATTAAAGAACAGCCGTGACCGGTTGATCAATTAGGGATGTGTAATTTTTTCTGCAAATTGGATGGCTATCGTAACTTACTGGAATCTATTGATAATTCCATAGACGATTGCGCAAACTCCAATGATGCCCATGACGGCTATATTCAGGACCGGGTCCATTTTCGGGATTCTCCCTTGTGTCGATTCGTTCTCAAAACCGGTTTTCGGACATCTGTCCGCCAAACCTCACTGAGGACATTCTGCATTCCAGAAGTTAACGAACCGTTAGCGGCGACAGTCCCAGATTACCGGAAACCAGTCTTCACGCATGCGGTCGCCGGTTTTCAGATCGATACCGGGGAAGGGTGGGGAGGTTTTAACCGTGCGCTCCCGGTAACGCATGTCATCACCGAGCCAGCGGGTGGCAAATCCGCGTCGTCGATTTTCCATTCTGGCAGCCGTTGTGCCGTGCAGGGTACGGAAGTCAAATAGGACGGCGTCGCCGGCTTCACAGGCCCAATTCAGAATGGAGTAGCTGTCCGGGTCCGCGTCAATGTCAGGGACGATCTCCAACTCCATATCGTCATATCCATAGTTGCTGCCGTCCTTGAACCAGCGTGGCTGATACAGCTTGTTCCAACGGTGGGAGCCCGCAATAAACCGCATTGAACCGTCGGCTGGCACCGGGTCCAGTGCCAGCCAGATACTCAGGCCCTGAGAGCCCTGTACATTGTAATAGGGAAAGTCGTGGTGCCAGGGCGTATCCTTGGTGGTGCCCGGCTCTTTGACGACCAGGTGCTCGTGAAACATCTGCGCGGATTTTGACCGCATGGCCTGTGCGGCAATGGATGCGGCCACGGACTCTTTCACAAACGCTGTGAACTCCGGGATGTCCTGCCAGTAACAATAACTGTTCCAGAAGTGGCCAGTTTCACCAATCCTGGAATTTTCGTTGATAAAGCGGTCCGGCTCAGCCTCCAGATGATCGACACCTTTTCGCAGCTCATCAATCCATGGACAAAAGACACCCGGCAACGGCAAGGCACCGTCTCGTTGAAAAACCTCAATCTGCTCGTCACTCAGTTCATGGAATGCCGGTGTCGTCATGCCAATAATTCTTGTGCTTCAGGTTGAACGCAGTAATCCGTGATCACCGAGTACCTGTCTGGTTTGTTCCGGCCCCCGAGCCACGTGGGCATCAAACCCGCAAGCGCGGGCAGCGTCAACATTGATGACGTTGTCATCTACAAAAAAAATGGATTCAGGGGCACAGCCCAAAGTCTCAATGACATGCTGAAAGGATGCTGCATCCGGTTTCACGTAACCCATCTCATAAGACAGGAAATGCAGATCAAACAGATCATGGACCCCCTGATTACAGGGCTTTGACCAGTGGATTTCATTGGTGTTTGAAAAACAACCTGTTCTGAACGCCGGATCTACATCGGCGATCAGCGCCTCGGCCCCATCAAAAAATCCGATTGGCCACTGGCCAAAGGAATCGATGAAGTGATCCGTCGAAATCTGCAGGTCATATTTGTTGACCATGTCCCGGGCGAAATCATCGGACGTGCTTCTGCCGCTTTCGAAGTCTTTGACCACCTGGCAATCCAGCCACCGACGCCACATTTCGGCGTCGTCCGTCTGTCCTGTCAGTTTCTTCCAGAGTTCGATACCGCCGAGTTCAATGAGAATACCACCCACGTCGAACAGAAGAACTTCAATCCGGTTTTGCATCACATCCTGCGTCACGGAAGGCACCGTCAGTTCAGACGGTCTGCTGTAGCGGTGTAGGGCTCAATCTGGGCGATTGGCCCCAGTGCAGTCACAGTCAGGGGGGAGGCAATGATGCGGCTCGCTACCTGCATGACCGCATCCTTGTCCACGGCTTCGATGTGCGCCACGGTTTCTTCCAGCGGCACCGTGCGCCCGTAGACGAGCAACTGTCGTGCGGCCTGTTCGCATCGGGAAGACGAGCTTTCGAGCGACATGAGAATCCCAGCCTTGAGCTGGGCGCGGGCGCGGTTCAACTCGTCATCGGTAATATCCATGGTGCTGCGGTTGAGTTCATCACATACCACCGGTACGACTTCGGCAGCCTCTGATTCACCGGTACCGGCATAGATTCCGAACATGCCACTGTCATTCAGTGACGACATGAAGGAGTAGACGGAGTAAACCATGCCCCGCTTTTCACGAATTTCCTGAAACAGGCGTGATGACATACCGCCGCCCAGTAGCGTGCAGTACACTGACGCAGCATGAAATTCCGGATCACCGTAGGGAATGCCTTCAAGTCCCATAAGCACGTGGACCTGTTCCAGATCGCGATGCTCGCGGAAATCGCCGCCTTTAT
>JAJFID010000310.1 GCA_021775325.1 Rhodospirillales bacterium | reverse complement strand
CGTCGCGACGATCAGATTCCCGGCGGCCGGCTTCGGTGCGTGCGGCATCGCGCCGCTCGGCCTCCTGGCGTTCCTTCTGATCCATCAGGCGTGTGCTCGGGTCTTTCATGGCATGATTGTGAAGCAGAACTGCTTAAAATTTTGACAACCTGAGCCATGCCCGGTATCTCCTTGCAATCCCGTAGCACATATTCAGGAAATACCATGGTCCAGACCCCGAAGATCCTCGCTTTTTCAGGCAGCGCACGGACGGACTCCGTGAACAAAAAGTTCATCGCCGTCGGTGCCCGTGCCGCCGAGGCCGCCGGTGCCCGGGTCACGCTGGTGGATATGGCGGACTATGATGCGCCGCTCTACAACGGCGATCTGGAAGCGGCATCCGGCCTGCCCGGGACCATGAAACAGTTCAAGGCGCTGATGCTGGCGCACGACGGGTTCCTGATTTCATCGCCCGAGTACAACGGCTTTTTCCCGGCCCTGATCAAGAATACTTTCGACTGGTGCACCCGCGCCGAGGCCGAGGGCGAGGACGGCATGGCATCGACAACAGGCAAGTTTGTGGGCCTCATGGCGGCATCACCGGGCGGCCTTGGCGGTGTGCGCTGTATTCCGCGATTGCGCGACTGTCTGGCGGAGTACGGTATTCAGGCCGTATCCGGTTTTGCCACCCTGCCCGGTGCCATGCAGGCCTTCAACGATGACGGCAGCCTGAACAATGACAAGGCCCAGGCCACGGTAGACGGTCTGGTCGCACGACTGGTTAAAGCCCTCAGCTAGAGCAAAATCCGAACAAATTGGTTCAATTTGTGATGGTGGCTTTGCGTAACATTAAATGCTCTAACCCGCGCCAACCCTTACTCCGGTTTCATGAACAGCAGGGAAAACCGGTCTGTGTTGCCGGTGACGGTTTTGCGGCCCACTTCGTACCGCAGCTCGTCATCGGGCTTGAAGAACATGTCCGAAAAATCCACAAACTCGAAACCGGCGGCCTGAACCTCGCGAATGACCTGAACCGGGTCGGCGCGGCGGCGGTTTTCTGAATTGCGGGCCTCCATGTGGCGGCGGGTATGGTCGATGATACAATAATGCCCACCGGGTTTGAGGGCGGCAAACAGCGCCGAATTCAGCTCCGCCGCACCGGATGTATCGAAATTATGATACTCGCGGATGTTCAGAGCCAGGTCCGCATTGGATACAGAGAACTGAATATCACCCACATCAAAACGCCGTTCTTCCGAGTTCCAGCCGATATCGATGGGATGTTTGGTGACGGCACTCATGAAATCACGGGCCAGCAGATCGTCCAGCCGCTCCATCCACGCCTCTTTATAGGAAATATACAGCGCGCCTTTTTCGCGCAGGACCGGCCCCAGAATTTCCGTGTACCAGCCTGCGCCGGGACCGAACTCGATCACGGTCATATCATCGCCAAGACCACAGAACGCCATGGCCTTGAGCGGCTCCCGGTTGGCATCCCGCTCGCGGTTTTTCTCGCTGCGGTGATCCATGGCCATGGCCGCCTTGAGTTTTTCCAGCGTGGGCGACAGATCAGCCGCGTCAGCACGACTGCCAACGGGGCTCAGGGCCAGAATAAGCCCGGCGATCAGCAATCCCCGCACAACGATTTTCCGTAACATCAGTTCAGGCCGCATCTCAATCACCTCCGGTGTTGCTGTCGCATATTCGTGTTTCGTCTATGGGTCCCGGAGCATAACAGCGTGCGTCTTCAGTACCACGGAAAACATCAAAAGGCGTCGGCAATTCGATCCGACTCAATATCTTGGAATCCTTATGAATGTAGTTGACGCAACACCCGGCTCTTCCTATATAACTCTCATACATTGTAATAATTCTAATAAACAACAAATCGAACATGATAAGGACCCGACCATGACCAACACATACGTTCCAGACGTTGTCTTCAAAACCCGTGTTCGCGACGAACGCATTGGCGGCGACAACCCGTTCCGCTGGCAGGACCGCGCCTCCAGTGATTATTTCGACGGCAAACGGGTGATTCTGTTCTCGCTGCCTGGCGCGTTTACACCCACTTGTTCCACGTTCCAGTTACCCGATTTCGAGCGCCTGTACCCGGAGTTCAGGGCCGCGGGGATTGACGCTATCTACTGCATTTCCGTCAATGATGCCTTTGTCATGAACCAGTGGGGCCGGAGTCAGAAATTGGAAAACATTGAGCTGATTCCCGACGGAAACGGCGAATTCACGCGAAAAATGGGCATGCTGGTGGACAAGGAAAACCTCGGTTTCGGCATGCGTTCATGGCGGTATGCCGCCATTATTGACGATGGCCGGATCACGCACTGGTTCCAGGAACCGGGTTTCGAGGACCGGTGTGAAGACGACCCCTACGGCGAATCGTCTCCCCAGAATCTGCTGAAACACCTCGGGCAAAGGGATACACAGGTCGCCTGAAGGCGGCGCGTATCTCCGGGGCTCGTTTCCCCCGGTCATGGGCCGAACACTCCCCCCTCCCCATTCGGTCCGTGACCAACTCCGGGCAACCCGCATCGCAACGCCGGTGCGGGTTGTTCTCGTTAACACCACCGCGCGGGGTGCCGACCGGCTGCTTCGGCGCGGCCGGCCACCAATGATGGTCGTTCTCGGGTTACGTTGTAATCCTGTCACGCCGGGCCTGCCGGGTAACACACTGGAATTACTCATTTTGTAGACATTTACCGACATTTCCGCCCAAACGGTCCCATATTATGGAAAAATTCCCAATTTGTTATGTAACATCAGAGGCTTGTGTGAAAACCGGTGTGTTACAAAATGTTCACATCCGTAGACATTTGCCCCCAAATGGTGCCGGAATCCGCCATTCCGGCGGAAATGTCTACATTCTGTCTACAGCGCCCGAGTCGGCGCCGGTTCTGGCCTTGCCATAGACCCTAAAAGCCACCGAATTCCGCTACTTTCAGGCTCCCGGTTCGTGCATATTCACAATGGAAAAGAACGCGGGCATATTATAGGTATTTTTTCCAGTTTGTCAAGTAAATTGCTATTCCACCGATGATTGAGGTTGCTCAAGGGAACATTCTATTGCTCACGATTTGCCATTTTCTATACATCGTAAAGGATATGCCTGTTGAGGATACTGCATGCAGTCCTTTCCCCCTAAGTGGCGCGATTATATCAACAATTCCAATGGACTACTTCATTGTGTTATGTTAGTGTCATTCTATTGATGTTAGTGGAACGGTTTGCATGCTGGAAATCTCGGAGAGTGATGTACTCCAAAGCCTAAGCCAAGATAATCCGTGGTGGGTGAGCCAACACGCCAGCGCTGCCTCTGATTTTTCAAAACGGAGAGCGTATTTCCAGAGCTTCCATGATTTATCACTGAATTGGCAGGTCCAACGCACTGTGATCTTGATGGGACCGCGGCGTGTGGGCAAAACAGTTATGCTTCAGCAATTAATTGGCGATGCTATTGATGGGGGGTTCGATCCTGAGTGCATTCTTTTCGCATCCCTCGACACTCCTCTATACAGTGGGATGCCACTAGAGAGGTTATTGGAACTATTTGAAAAGCAGACTCATCAAAAAAATAGTGTCCGGAGAATTGTTGTTTTTGACGAAATTCAGTATTTGAAAGAGTGGGAGGTCCACCTAAAGGTACTCACCGATCGATTTCCAAACACTCGTTTCATTGCTTCGGGATCGGCTGCGGCGGCTCTAAAATTGAAAAGCCATGAATCAGGCGCAGGTCGGTTTACCGATTTTTTTCTGCCACCACTGACATTTGCTGAGTATCTTGACTTCAGTGAAACAGAACAAGAACTGATCCAGTTGCAGCCCGTTGAAGCCACGATCCGATACAGCACCAACAATATCGAGAAGTTGAATGAGGAGTTCATCAACTATTTGAACTATGGCGGATATCCTGAGGCCGTTGTCAACGTCGAGATAAGAAAAAACGTAAACCGATATCTTGGTCGAGACATTATCGACAAAGTCTTGTTACGCGACCTGCCTAACCTATACGGTATTCAGGATATTCAAGAATTGAATCGATTGTTCACGACCATAGCGTACCACTCTGGACAAGAGATTAGTTTGGACGGATTGGCGTCCAGTTCTGGAGTGTCGAAAAACACGATCTCTCGTTATCTAGAATACCTTGAGGCCGCTTTTCTGATTGTAAGAGTTAGGCGTGTTGATGATACGGGCAAAACCTTCCAAAGGATGAGGCATTTCAAAGCCTATCTTACCAACCCATCAATGCGAGCAGCTCTTTTCTCTCCTCTTAATGATGGGGATGACGCTATGGGTGCGATGGCAGAGACAGCCACATTTAGCCAGTGGTTTCATTCGGACTATCTGGCAAATCTTCATTATGCGAGGTGGAAATCAGGCCGAAGGACGAATGAAGTAGATATCGTTTGTGTTGATTCGGCACGTCTCCGTCCAAAATGGGCATATGAGATAAAGTGGTCAGATCGCTATGTCGACAGGCCTCATGACCTGAAAGGTCTCATTGAACTAGTGAACAGAAACGGCTCTCCGTCAATCCCGGTTGGTGCGACGACAAAAACGTTAACTGCCACCACTGAAATCGATGGGGTATTCATCAAGCACTTCCCATGTGCGCTTCATTGTTATCAGGTCGGCAGAAATGTAATTGAGGGTCGACCAGTATAATATCTGGGCCAAACGTCCCATTCACCCCCCATAGCCGACTGACGCATTCATGCGCGGATGGGGCGGAATCTGGCTATATGGCAGGGTCGGGTGGTGTATTGTCCCGGCAAAACAGGCGGTTGAGCCGGTGACACACGCGTTTCGCGTAGTTCCCCGGACCCGGAGGGGCTTTCAGGCATGGTACAGAAAAATCCACAGAAGAATCCAAAGAGCAAGTATTCCATCTTCTCGCTGGTGCGCAATGCGCTCAGCTATCATCAGGGCTGGGAGGCACAGTGGCGCAGCCCGGACCCGAAACCGGCCTATGACGTGGTTATCGTCGGCGGTGGCGGGCACGGTCTGGCGACCGCCTATTACCTTGCCAAGGAACACGGCATCACCAACGTGGCGGTGCTGGAAAAAAGCTGGCTGGGTGGCGGCAATACGGGCCGTAATACCACCATCGTGCGCTCCAACTATCTGTGGGACGAGTCCGCGGCCATCTATGACCATGCGGTCAACCTGTGGGAAGACCTGTCGCAGGAGCTGAACTACAACGTCATGTTCAGCCCGCGCGGCCTGCTGCATCTGGCCCACAACGTGCACGACATGCAGGAAATCCAGCGCCGCGGCAATTCCAACTATCTGAACGGGATCGATGCGGAAATGCTGACGCCCGGTCAGTGCCAGCAGCTTGTGCCCTTCATGAACCTGAACTGTCGGTATCCGGTCATGGGCGGCGTGTTGCAGCGCCGCGGCGGCACCGCCCGCCACGATGCGGTGGCCTGGGGTTATGCCCGTGCGGCGGATGCGCTGGGCGTGGATATTATCCAGAACTGTGAAGTTACCGGCTTCGATATCCAGAACGGCGTGGTTAAAGGCGTGCAGACTACCCGTGGTAACATTGGCGCGGGCAAGGTTGGCGTAGTCACCGCCGGTCATTCGGGTGTGGTCGCCGACATGGCGGGCTTCCGTCTGCCTATCGAATCATTCCCCCTGCAGGCGTTTGTCAGCGAGCCCATGAAACCCATCTTTGACGTGGTGGTCATGTCCAACACCGTGCATGCCTATGTGTCGCAGTCGGACAAGGGCGAGCTGGTCATGGGTGGATCCGGTGATCCCTATATCTCGTACTCCCAGCGCGGCTGTTTTGATCAGGTCGCCCATGTGGTCGGCCCCATGCTGGAGCTGTATCCCATCTTTTCCCGCGTGCGCATGATGCGCCAGTGGGGCGGCATTACCGACGTGACCATTGACCGCTCACCGGTCATCACCAAGACGCCGGTGGACAACATGTTTTTCAATGTGGGCTGGGGCACGGGCGGCTTCAAGGCCACGCCGGGTTCGGGTCACGTGTTTGCGGCATCATTGGCCAAAGGCGACATGCACCCCATCGCCGCACCGTTTTCCATGGACCGGTTCCATACCGGTGCGCTCATCGACGAGGC
>JAJFID010000309.1 GCA_021775325.1 Rhodospirillales bacterium | reverse complement strand
GAAAACGACCAATACCGCAATCAACTGGGTCTCAGCATTACCCAGACACTCTATGACGGTTTCGGCACCCAGAACAGGGTTCTCGCAAGCACGCTGAATGAGCGCGTCGGTCATATGGACCTTGAAGTCGCGCAAAACACTTTGCTAATTGAGGGGGTGCAAAGTTACCTGAATGTGGTGCTGCAGAACCGTCTGGTCGGCATTTCCACGCGAAATGTAGAAATCATCGAAGAGATTACCAACTTCATCAGCCGCGAACGCGCGCTTGGCCGCATGACACTGGCAGACCAGTTACAGTCCCGCGCACGGTTACAACAGGCCCGTGAGACGTTGATATCCTTTGAAGGCGGAAGAGATCAGAGTATTGCACGGTACAAAACGTTATTCGGGAATGCACCGAACATTGAACTTATGCAGGACCCGGTCGCTCCAACAACCTATATTCCACCAACCCTGAACGAGGCCCTGCAGTATGCGGGTGCCCATAACCCTGCCATTGAGGGGGCCAAACTTGCTGCGGATATGGCCAACGCACAACGCATGGCCATGGGTGCAACCGCGATGCCTCAAATCGATCTGATCGGAACCGTTGACGTCCAGAATGACTATGACGGTGTCAGCGGCACGGCCGAAGAAGGCACACTTCTGGTGTCGCTCAGTTGGGATCTCTATGACGGCAATCGTACCACTGCTGCAGAAATGGCAGCAACCAGCCGCGAATCAGCCGCGATCGCCATGCTCAGTCAACGCGAACTGGATGTCATAGAACAGACCACCATGGCATGGAATGCCATGTTCATGGATCGCAAAAGAACTGATACCCTGCGCGATGCGGAATCCATTGCCCTCGAAGCGTACGACGCTCGTTATTCGCTCATGATTACGGGCAAAGACACAATCATAAACGTTCTGGACACGGCCCTTGAGGTCCTGAATGTGCGCACTGCAAAGACGACGGCAGACTATCGTTATCGCCTGTCCGTATACAGACTGCTGCATGCCATGGGACGGTTGGCACCGGATACAATCAATTCGATTATTGCGACACGGCCGTTGGATCTGAGCGACTCCAATACGATTTCACCCAGTAATCTTGAACCTTCCGACCTCATCGCCGCACCAACGACACCATCAACCCAGCCATCTCTCAGCCCCGAATCAATTTCCGCTACCCTATCGCGCATGGTGGCAGGTTTGAATGCGACAGATGGCAATCTGGGGCAACCCGACCAGACACCGTCAGCCACACCACAGCCGACTGTCGATACAATGACCACAATGACAGTTGAGGACGGGTACTACGTGATACTGAGTGCCAACAGGCAGGAGAGAAATGCCCTCGACGCAATGAACAAGATTGCACTTCAGGGAAGCACAATCCTGTCGGTGCAGGTCAAGGGGGCTCCCATGTATATGGTCGTTGTTGGGCCCCTCGCCGAACCTGAAGCACGAGTTGTCCAGGGAGAAGCATTTGGTGCCGGCGTACTTGACGCATGGCTGAAAAAAAGCAGTTCTCTCTGATCCTGACGCCATTTCGTTTCCAGATGACTATCAATTTATGGTTTCCTGTTTCGGTCTGCTGCGCCAGAATCCCGACGACAATTCACGCGGGACATTCACAACAATAGTTTGGGTGAAAAATCTGAGAACTCTGTAATAGCTGTCACTGAAACTGGTTATTTTTCAATGCTTTGATAATACTTCTCATTTGCAGGAGTGTATATTTGGCCGACATATTCTATTGACTTCATGCCCACGGTTTGCGACCCTCATGGCAACTTGGGGCGACCATTCGAGTTATTTGTAATGGTGGCTCGAACACTGAGTTGTCGCGGATTCAGTATCTTTATGTAAGGAGCGATTTCCAATGGCTGCGAAAATAATTAAATTTTCACATGAATTGTGGTCAAATGAAGATGGTGCCACCGCCATTGAGTACGGTCTTATTGCGGCACTGGTCGCTGTTGCCATTATTGCAGGCGTTACCCTGCTGGGAACCGATTTGAGCAACACGTTTAACGAAGTGGGGAATAGTCTGTAATTTAGCAGACATGATCTAAAGAGTAGGAGTTTGATAATGACAAAGATTCTTCAGTACGCACGTGATCTGCGGTCCAATGAAGATGGCGCAACGGCTATCGAATATGGTCTTATTGCCGCGCTTGTAGCCGTGGCAATTATCGCTGGTATTACGTTGCTTGGTACGGATCTAAGCAATACCTTTAACGAGGTTGGCAATAGCCTTTAATTGAACTGAATGACGCCCTTGTAACGGGCGTTTTTCGTTTCTTCCTGGTCTGAATGCTGCGTTCGTGCGTGTACATCAGCATGAGATGGTTGGTGAAATTGGCGTGCTCAACAAATAAATGGACCAGCTTACGCTTGTAATGAACGTTATTTGTGTAGCCGCATTCGCGGCTATACTTCTTTTGGCGGCAGTTTCCGATTTTCGTAATCTGGAAATCCCCAACTGGATGTCCATTACCGTCGCCCTGATGTTCCTTCCCGCTGGCCTTAGCTCAGGTATTGGCCTTTGGACTATGACAATGCACATTGCCGTGGGCCTTGGAATACTTGCTGTTGGCGCGGGTGTATTCACACTCGGGCTAATCGGTGGTGGCGACGTTAAGTTACTCGCTGCGACGGCTATGTGGTTTGGCTTGGAGTCATTGGGAAACTTGCTCGTTGGCGTCGTTATAACAGGCGGTATGATGGCGTTACTAATCTTGATGTCACTCCGTCTTCCGCTTCTTTTAAAGATACTGGGCACACCGTCCTGGATTGATCCCGATGGCGGTATGAAACAGCCTATACCCTACGGTGTCGCCATCGCCGTCGCCTCCATCGCAATGATTGAGCGGATTCCTGTTGCGGTTTCGTGGACTCATGCCTGGACGGGTGGATGAAATCATGGAATCGAAGCAGAACAATCCAGCATCGGAACTGTCTCAAGCAAATCCACCCCAAGTCGTATCTTTTGATCACGATCCGGAATTATTCCTTCATACTCCGGAACAGGACGTGCAAGACCCTGTCCTGTCCATCGTTATTCCAGCTATGAACGAAGAGTCCGTCATGTCGGAATTCATGGACTGGTGTCATGAAGGTATTCGTAAAACAGGTGTTGCCGCGGAGATATTGATATTGGATAGTTCCTCGGATAAGACCCCGGAAATTGCCCTCAGTCATGGTGCCCGGGTACTCAAAATGCCTGCACGTGGCTTGGGGCGCGCATACCTGGATTCCATTGATATCATTCGCGGCAAGTATGTCTTGATGGGTGACGCCGACTGCACCTATGATTTTCGGGAAATCGAGCCATTCATGAAGCACTTTGATACTGGGTCTGAGTTCGTCCTGGGGTCTCGGTTTGCTGGATCGATTGAGGATGGTGCAATGCCTGCCCTGCATCGATACTTCGGTACGCCATTGACCATACTTATTCTGAACATCATTTATGGCACAAACTTCACTGACATTCACTGCGGCATGCGCGGCGTGACACTGGATGCTCTAAAGCGCATGAACTTGCGCTCACAATCATGGGAGTACGCCAGCGAAATGATCGTCAAATCGGTTCGCCTGAAGTTAAAGACAGTTCAGGCGCCGGTACATTTCTACAAGGACCGGGATGGCCGTGTCAGCCATCACAAACGTATTGGCTGGTTTTCTCCTTGGCATGCCGGCTGGATCAACCTGAGAGCCATGT
>JAJFID010000308.1 GCA_021775325.1 Rhodospirillales bacterium | reverse complement strand
GCCGCCGGCCGCGCCACCGAGCCGGTCAGGATGTAGGTCTGGGCGTCCGAGTTGGTGCCCTTGACGAACGCCACCAGTTCCTTCGGCCCCTTGCCGCCGGGCTTGGCGTAGGTGTTGGTCCAGTCGAGTTCGTAGACGTGGTCGGGCCGGTCGCTGTCGGGGTTCATGGCCAAGAGATCGATGGTGCCGCCGCGCCAGCTGGCATAGGCCAGATCGGCCACCGATTCCGCACCCAGCCATTGCGACACCAGCGCCGTCTCGGCCAGCCGCTGGAAGAACTGGTCGTTGGCGGCGACAGGCGCATAGAGCGCGGCGTAAAGACACGGTGCCGTCAGATAGACCTTGAACGCCACCTGGCGCTGGAAGCGCTTGGCGTCCTTATCGACGCGCGGCACGCGGCGGATCAGGAACGAGCTCTCGAGATAATCGAGATACTTCCTGAGCGTGTTCTTGGCCACGCCGGCGGCCTTGGCGAGGTCGTCCATGGTCACCTCGCGCGCCGTATTGAAGGCGAGGAGCGCAAACAGCCGGTTCAATTCCTGCGGGTCGCTGATGCCGGCCAGCGACGACAGGTCCTTGTGCAACACCCGGTCGGCGACGCCGTCGCGGATGAACGTCGGCGCCGGCGCCGAACCGGCCTCGCCGGTGATGGCCTCGAGGAAGCCACCGAAGTTCACATAGCGATGGAACTCGGCGTTCAGCGCCGGCAACGCATTCGGCTTGAGCGTCATGCGCCGGCGGGTGGCACTGCCCTCGGCGCCGAACAACTGTTCCTCGGAATCACGAAAGCGCAGGAACTCGAGGAAGGTCACCGGCGGCAGCACAAAGGTGGAGATACGGCCCTCGTGGGTCTCGACGCCCGTGGTGATGGCGGGGGCGCCGGCCGAGACGGCGCCGACGATGCGCGCATTCGGTCGCATCTCGGCCAGCCGCAGCATGGCCTGCTCCCAGTCCTTCACGTACTGCACCTCGTCGAAGAAGACATAGAGTTCGGCATCCGGCCCGTGCCGGTAGCGGCGGCAGAACATCTCGAAGAAGGTGGCGAGATCGGCGGCGGTGTAACTGGGAGTCGTCAGGCTGCAGTAGAAGACGTTCCTCGGCGGCGTGCCTTTTTCGATCAGGTGCGCCACCATCTGGCGCATCATGACGGTTTTTCCGGCCCGCAGCGGCCCTGCCAGGGTCAGCACGTCACCCTGTCCGGCTTTCATCAGTCGGGTAAAAAAGGCCGGAAAGAACGTACGGCGTGCGGCGTTCTTGAATTTGACAGTGGTTTCGTCGGTGAATTCCCACCAGGGATTGTCAAAGGCGAGCCGTTGAAACAGATCATTGTCGGAAATTGTATGCACGGCGCTCCCTTTTCAGACCTCCCCCGATAGATGATCTTCGAAAGACTTATGATGAGACCCTAATCAAAAATCCAACGTTGTGATAGTATAAAATCAACTGAGTGAGCCTATTTTTTGACTGCCGATGCAATCTATTGATAAATAACACAACTTCCTGACCGGTATCTGACTGTTCAGGCCAGCAGATTCCGAATTCGGGCCTGCAATTCCGGCAGAATGTCTGCCTCGAACCATGGGTTTTTTGTCATCCAGCCGGTGGACCGCCAACTGGGGTGGGGCGTGGGCAGGAAACGCGGGCCGAATTCATGGCCATTCCGGACGGTTTCGGTCAATGTCCTGTAGCGGTTTTTGCCCAGATAGGTGGCCTGTGCGTACTGGCCCACCAGTAATGTGAGCGAAATCTGCGGCATCTGTTCCAGGCACCGGCCATGCCATTGCGGTGCGCATTCAGGCCGCGGCGGGCTGTCACCGCCCTTTTCCTCGCGACCGGGATAACAGAACCCCATGGGCATGATGGCAATACGCGGGCTGTCATAAAAGACGGTGTTATCAACGCCCATCCACTCACGCAGCCGGTCGCCGGATTTGTCATCCCAGGGCACACCTGATTCGTGCACCCGTGTGCCCGGGGCCTGTCCGATGATGACGATACGGGCGGCGGGTTTCACCCGGACCACGGGACGCGGTCCCAGCGGCAGATGCGCGCTGCAGATGGTGCAGGCAGCGATCTCGGTTTCCAGGTCCTTGAGTTTCTGCGTCATTCCGATGTTTCAACCCCGGCCAGCAATTGATCCACCCAGGCGGGCACCAGTTCTGTTGCCGGGCCATATCGGGCATCCGTAAACAAGGTGGCGCCTTCGGACGGTTCCAGGTTCAGCTCCAGCGTTCTCGCACGACCGATCTTGCGCACCGTGTTCACAAACCCGGCCGCAGGATAGACGTTACCCGATGTGCCGATGGAAACAAACAGGCCACAGTCCACAAGCGCTGTCTGGATTTGATCCAGATACAGGGGCATTTCGCCGAACCACACCACATTAGGCCGCAGTCCGCCCGCCTCGCCGCAGCCATCACAGATATGCTGTGTGGACAGATCGCCCTGCCACGGTGTTGTGTGGTCACAGGCATTGCAGCGAACCTCGCGGTGGCGGCCATGCATGTGCAGCAGGTTTACAGTTCCCGCGCGCTCGTGCAGATCATCCACGTTCTGGGTGACGATGGTGACGCCGCCCGGCCAGTGCTGTTCCAGCCGCGCCAGCGCTTCATGGGCGGCGTTGGGCTCGACCTGTTTTTCCACCATCAGGCGACGCCGCATGTTGTAAAATCCGTGCACCCGGTCCGGATCGCGGGCGAAGGCTTCGGGCGTTGCCACATCCTCGATGCGCACCTGCGACCAGATTCCGTCCGCATCACGAAATGTGGACAGGCCGGATTCCTTGGAAATTCCTGCACCGGTCAGAATTACGATGGACTGATCAGGGTTAATCATGTTGTTGTGGGCATGGTGATGTGGGGCATGGTCATGGGCTTACTATTGAGCAGGAGGCATTATTGGTAAACGTTCTTTTTGTGTGTCTTGGCAACATCTGTCGGTCGCCCTCAGCGGAAGGCATGTTCCGCGCGCTGGTGGAACGGGAAGGGCTGGACGATCATATCAGCACAGATTCGGCTGGCACCGGGGCCTATCATACCGGCAACCCGCCGGATGGCCGGGCCCAGGCGGCGGCCCGGAACCGGGGTGTGGAGATCGGCGACCTGCGCGCGCGTCAGGCCCGCCGGGAGGACTTCGGAGAATTCCAGTACGTCATCGCCATGGACCGCAGCAACCGTGATGACCTGCTGGCCATCTGCCCTGCGGATCATGAGGATCGGGTGCATTTGTTCATGGATTTTGCCAGCGGTACCGGGCAGGCCGAAGTGCCCGATCCCTATTACGGCGGCGATGGCGGTTTCGAGACGGTTCTCGATATGCTGGAAGATGCGTCCCGCGGCCTGCTGGCCCATATCCGGGCCACCGATTTGACCGGGGATCGATAACCGTGAGTGCCATCGATCTGATCATCTTCGACTGCGACGGGGTGCTGGTGGACTCAGAGGTCATCGGCAACCGGGTCTATGCAGACTTTCTCACCTCACTGGGCCACCCGCTCACACCGGCGGAATGCAGTGCGCGGTACATGGGCATGTCGGATGCGTCTGTGGTCGCGCTTTTTGCGGAAAAAGGCACGCCGCTGCCCGATACCTTTATCGAAGACGCCCACGAACGGGAGCGGATTGCGCTCGCCCATGATCTGGAAGCGGTATCCGGCGTCGTGGAAACCCTGCAAAACCTCACCGTGCCCTATTGTCTGGCCTCGTCGGGGACCTGGAACAAGATCAATAACTCCATGGCAACGACCGGTCTGGATCAGTTCTTCAACACCAACAAGTTCAGCTTCGAACAGGTGGAAAACGGCAAACCCGCGCCTGATCTGTTTCTGTTTGCGGCCCGTGAGATGAACGCCCACCCGGAACAAACCGTCGTCATTGAAGACAGCGGGGCAGGCGTCCGCGCGGGTGTGGCGGCGGGCATGACGGTGATCGGTTTCACCGGCGGCTCGCACATCGGTGACGGTCACGACACTGTGCTGCGGGATCTGGGCGCACATCATGTTCTGGATCATATGACGGGCCTGAGTGATTTGCTGAGCGACATTACCCGTGCCACGCACTGAGCTGATCATTTTTGACTGCGACGGGGTGCTGGTGGATACGGAAACCATCACCGCCCGCGTACTGTCGTCGGCGCTGGCGGAACACGGCATCCGGACCAGTCCGGCAGACTGCGAAGACCGTCACGCCGGTGCCAGTCTGGCCCAGACCAAAACAGGCTATGAAGCGCAAGGCCACACCCTGCCCGACGATTTTGTGATCACCATCCGGGCCCGCATTCTGGAAACCCTGTCCCGTGGTGTGAATCCCATGCCCGGCGTGCATGATCTGCTGGCCCAACTCACCGTGCCGTTCTGTGTCGCCTCCAGCGGCAAGCCCGAAAAAACCCGCCAGTCCCTGCGCCTCGCCAAACTGCTGGATCAGTTCGAGCCGCATATCTTCTCGGCGTTTACAGTGGGCTTCTACAAACCCGAACCACACCTGTTCCTGCACGCCGCACAAACCATGGGCGCAGACCCGGCCCACACCCTGGTCATCGAAGATAGCCCGGTCGGTGTTCAGGCCGGGGTGGCCGCCGGTATGACAGTGGTGGGTTATGCCCACACGCTGAGCCGTGCGGAGACATTACGGGGGCTCGGGGCTCATCATGTGGTGGATGATCTGGGCGATGTGGTTCAGATTTTGTCCGGTTCCTGAGACAGCCTGAGGAGTTAGAGGTGCAGTCTCTTAGCAGAAGAGATGACGTCCGCAGCTTTCGTCAAGGCGTGCTCAGTTCTTCAAGTCTGTCGATCAAAATTTGATCGCGGATGCCCAGGTCATAGGCTCGCTGATAATCCCGCAACGACTCTTCGAGCCGACCGAGATTTTCATATGTAAAGCCACGGTTTGCGTAACCTTCGGCGAGTTCGGGATTCAAGGTGATGGCCTGATCCAGGTCAACGAGAGCCCGACCAAACTGGCCTTTGCTATTGTAGGCATAACCCCGGTTGTTGAAAGAAAAGCCAAACTCTGGGTCCAGACGGATAGCCTCATCATATTCGGCAATGGCCCGATCAATTTGACCTTTTTCAAAATAGACTTTCCCGCGGTTGTAGAAGACTTTGGCATTGTCAGGGTTCAGTTCGATAGCTTGATTGTAGTCAGCGATGGCCCGGTCAAACTGGCCGGTGCTGTAGTAGGTATTGCCCCGGTTGGTGAAGGCTTTGTAATCGTTGGGGCTCAGGCGGATAGCTTGATCCAGGTCTACGAGAGCTCGGTCAAACTGGCCCTTTTTATTGTAGGCATAGCCCCGGTTGTTATGGGTGATAGCAAGAACATCTATCTTGAACAGCCCGGATTCAATGATTCGGGTACACGCATCAATCCCGATTTCGGGTTGGGTGTCTACGGCTCCACACCTTTGCTCATCACCCGCCCAATCCGATTGGACGGTTTGTCCACAAGCGCCCGAAACAAGGGCTACGAGAGCGGCGAGGCTTGCAGTTCTAATCATTGTTCCTCTCTAGCCAACTGATCGTTCCAGCCGAGTCCATGGGCGTTTGGTTCCATACAGGCGGAACCCTTACACCAATACAAACATACCAATCATTAGTTGCGGATGGAAGCTGAAGCGCACCAGTCAAACTTGGCGCTCGACTTGACGAGTCAGTCCAAGGGCGTAAACAACTCATACTCACCCAATGGCGTATAACGCGCGCCGCCGTGGCCGCGTTCGCTCTGGAACAGGGTAAAGCCGGTGGCGGCGAACGGGGGCACCACCGCCGCGCCGGATATTTCCAGCCACGGACCGATTCGTTCCACGGGTGTATCCTTGAGCCGGGCCAGTGTGACGTGGGGGGTGAACTTGCGTTGCTCGGGGTCGAACCCGCAGCGCACCATGGCGCTCTCGATCTTTGAATGCAGGTGCAGCAGGGCATCCGCTTTTTCCACCCGCGCCCACACCGTGTGAACCAGCCCGCGCCGCTCGAAATAGCCGATGCCGCTGATGCCCAGATCAAAAGCCGGGCTGTAGATTTCTGACAGGGCGAAATCCACGTCTTCCGCATCGGGCTCGGACACA
Source organism: Rhodospirillales bacterium (assembly GCA_021775325.1). GTDB lineage: Bacteria > Pseudomonadota > Alphaproteobacteria > Rhodospirillales > Casp-alpha2 > JABJGO01. The sequence continues at coordinate 5,686 of JAJFID010000308.1, read as the reverse complement.
TCACCCAGAAAGCGTAGCGTCATGTGCAGGGAGTCCGGGTCAATCCACCGGGCCCCGGCCAGACCGGATTGCAGCGCGGCCAGTTGGGCGCGTACATCCACGGGCAGGGGCAGGGCAACAAACAGACGTTTCATAAGCGTGGTTCTTTGTTGTGGTTCATTCGCGACAGACGCCGCCCGGACAGGTTAAATCGCCGCAAAAATCTATGGTGCCGGGTTGGGGTCCGAATTGTGGATGGCTTCAATACCTTCCAGTACAGCGTCGCTCAAGTCCAAATCATCCGATGCGATGTTACTTTCCAGTTGTGCCATCGTTGTCGCGCCGATGATGTTGGCCGTCAGAAACCGTCGTGAATTTACATAGGCCAGCGACATCTGCGCCGGATCAAGGCCATGCTCGCGGGCCAGATCAACATAGGCCCGGGTCGCCGCCGTGCCGCGCGGCTGGCTGTACCGGGCGTACTGGGGATACAGCGCCAGCCGGGACTTTGCCGGCCATTCACCATCCAGATACTTGCCCGACAGCATGCCAAAGGCCATGGGCGAATAGGCCAGCAGACCGCAGTCCTCGCGAATGGAAACCTCCGCCAGCCCGACTTCATAGGTGCGGTTGAGCAGGTTATAGGGGTTCTGGATGCTGGCCATGCGCGGCAGGCCCGCGCTGTCGGCCAGCGCCAGCATACGCATCAGGCCCCAGGGCGACTCATTGGAGCAGCCCACGGCGCGGATTCTGCCCGCCTCCACATGCCGGGCCAGGGATGCCAGCACGTCCTCGAACGCGGTCCAGTCTTCTTCCTCGTCATGGGTGTAACCCAGCGTGCCGAAAAAGTTGGTGGAGCGTTCCGGCCAGTGAAGCTGATAAAGATCGATGTAATCGGTTTTCAGGCGCTCGAGGCTCTGTGCCACCGCATCATCAATCTGTTTGGCACCGAAGGACAGATCACCACCCCGCACGTGGCGGAACCCGTCGCCCGGGCCGGTGATCTTGGTGGCAACGATGATCTGGTCGCGGTTGTTGCGTGCCGCCATCCAGTCGCCGACCACGCGCTCGGAATCGCCCTGGGTTTCTGCCGTGGCCGGGAACGAGTACATTTCGGCTGTGTCGAAAAAATTGACCCCGCGCTCCAGCGCCATATCCATCATCGCGAAACCTTCGTCCCAGGTGTTCTGTTCGCCGAAGGTCATGGTGCCGAGGCAGATGCGGCTGACACGAATACCGGTCCGGCCCAGATCAAGATAGTGCATGGTTGCAGTGTCCTCTTTGTTGCATTCAGGTGTTTGGAACGGGCGTCAGAAAAACAGCGTCAGCACGCCGGTGTAGGCATAAAGCCGGGCATTGGAAATCTCGCCATTGCCGAAAAATCCCACCAGCGGTACATCGCCCAGAATATTGTGGATCATGCGGGCTTCCTCGCCCTGGGCCCCGAACATGTTGGGACCACGCGCCACGCAGGAGAAATACAGCCCGCCTTTTGGTTTGCCGGGAATGCGGGACTTCATGCCCAGCAGCATATGGTCCATGTCCGCGCGTGCGCTGGCCGGGTCGCGGCGCACAAATATGAGGCGGTCGCCGGGTGCCACATCGCCGCCAATGGCCAGCCAGCCGTGTTCGGGATCAAGTGCCACCAGATTGCGCACCATGTAATCGCCCGTGTCTGAACCCGTCACCGGCAGCGCCACATGAACATACCCGGCGATGCGCTGCAGGTCGCGGGCCAGCAGTTCACCCACATCTTCTTTCAGGACTTCGAGCGCCGGCTCACCGTCCAGACCCATGACAACATTGTCCACGGCATCGGTGACCAGATGGGATGCGCCCAGCGGGTTACAGCCCTGGCTCAGACCCGTCGCCACTTCCACACCCGGCCCGAAAGCGATGCCGGATGCGCCGCCGCCCGTAATGCGGTCTGCGATCTGATAGTTCTCTCCACGGGACGCCGTCAGGCCACCGACCAGAAAGCCGCCACCAAACGATCCGCCCAGCCCCAGAGCCAGGGATTGTATGGCCGCACCGATGTCTTCATTTGTGGGATCGCCGTGGACGACGCCAAAACCCGGCGTGGTTTCTTCCATCCATCCGCGCGACTGTGCGGGCATTTCCTGAAAGTCGGAAATCACGCCGCTGAATACATGAAAGCCTGATTCCGGGAACTCGCCAATCATGATGGTCAGGCCGGGCGCGTCATGACATTCCCAGTTGGTGCTGATGATGCCGATGCCGGTGGTCCCGCACCAGTGGTTAACGCCGGTCTTCTGTCGAACGTAGGTCAGGATCGAGCTGGTGTCCGCAGCCAGGCTGTCGGTCAGATACAGAAATCCCACCAGGGCATGGCCGGAGGCAGGCTCCGGAATAGGCCCAAGCCCGTCGCAGCATTCCTTGGCGGCATGGGCCCAGTCATCGGCGCGGGCGGAGGCGGAGAGAAAACGATCCATGATGGTCCAAGTCTCACCGAGCAATCGGTTAAGTGCAATGCCTAAAAGGATATATTTTTCAATACGGAATGCACAAACATGTCAGGCCGTGATGGTTCTTTCGGGCGGAAAGGACAGGGTAACGGAGGTTCCGGCGTTCAGTTCACTTTCGAGCGTGAATTCACCACCATGCAGTTCCGTCAGGCCCCGCGAAATGGGCAGGCCCAACCCGGTACCTTCATTGGTATGATGCCGGTCCGAGCGAACCTGGCCGAACGGTTCGAGTACACTGTCTATATCATTTGTGGCAATGCCACACCCTGTATCGTGTATATGGATGTTAATGCCACCGTTGTCGGCAACCTTGGCAGAGGCGTTGATCTGACCACCCTCAGGCGTGAACTTGTCGGAGTTCGACAACAGATTCAGGATGATCTGTTTGATCAGGCGCTCGTCACCATTGAACCGGGGCAGATGTTCCGCGGTATCGACACGGATGCGGTCTTCGGGTCCCGTCTCACCCCGGGCAACCATTTGCGCACAGGATTTCAGCGTCCTGCCAATGTCGAACGGGTGCTCGTCGAGCACCGTCTGGCCCGCATCGATTTTCGACAGGTCCAGCAGCTCGTTGATAATTGACAGCAGATGACGGCCGGAATGGCTTATGTCTTCGGCGTATTCAGCGTATCTGGGGTGGCCGAGCTCGCCAAAAATCTTTTCGCGCATGATGTCCGTAAAACCGATGATGGCGTTCAGGGGGGTGCGCAATTCATGACTCATATTGCTCAGGAACTCGGTTTTCGCCCGGTTCGCGGACTCGGCTTCTGTCAGAGCGGCGTTCCGGGTATTGGCAAACTGATCCAGGGACTCCGCCATGGCGTTGAAGGACTGCGTCAACATTCGGAATTCCTGCGGAATTGCCCGCTTTTCGGTCTCCACCCGGACCTGATGTTTTCCGGCGGCCACCTCACGGGCTGCATCAACCACGGCAAGAACAGGGCGGGTCAGGTGCCCTGACAAAACCCAGCTTGCCAGGCCGGCAACGGCTAGGCCAAAGATTATCACGGTCGTGGCGTATTTTTGAACGATGTCGGCCCGCTCGCGAAGCTCTGAAACAGGCTGTGGGATCATGACGCCCCAGTTGGCGCCCGGAACCCAGGTGAATCCGGCGATCATGTCGCCCTTCAGGGCGGGTGAGTAGAATGTGGCGACGCCGGTTTCCCGGTTCATCATGCGCCGGACCGGCGCGACTTGGGCGATGTTCTTCATGGCGGCACGCCACGCGGGCAGTGGATGCGCCAGCACGTTGCCCATGTGGTCAACAATGGCGGCATGGCCGCGCTTGCCAAAGGCAATCGCCTCTCCCAGGTCGACGAAATATTTCGTCGTGATACCACCAATCGCCAGCTTGTCACCGACGATGCGCAGAACATACATCATTGGCTTGCCATCAGGCCCAGGCATGACTTCTGTGAATCTGGCCACGTCCGCCGTTGCGGTTTCCATGAATTCCCTGAAGAGCGCAGGCGGAACCCGGTCGGGACACGGGACTGCATCGTTGCTCAGTTCGCCCGTGATTAATCCGTCCGGTATGGTAGCCACGCAAATATGTCTGAAATTCAGGTTTGTAAGCATCTCATGGGTTGAGAACAGGTGTGAACCATGAATCAGGTTTGTTGTCAGTGTGTTGAAGGTCGCCTTGATGTCCCGGTCATAACGTTCCAGCGCGACACCAATGTTCTGCGCCAGCAATAGATGGCGCTCGGAAACGTCGGCCACTTCCTTGTCAAACGCGCGCGATTGCGGCCACACACCGTACACAAGTACAGGAATCAGTGCGGTAATCGTCAGCGATACAAACAGAAACAGACGCAATTTCATGGCGAGGTCGTTCCCCTAAGCCCGGTTTACCCCGACACATGGGAACTTCCCTCAAATTTTTCAATGTGATTCGCCCGCCCTCACAGAACCACACCTGTTACGGTTTTGTGACCACGCGGGCGGACTTCATCGCGCCGCCCGAAAACGCGCCGCCCATTCGCGGCTTTCGTTGTCCGCCAGTTTCGCTGTTCCGGGTTCAACGGACTTCGCGATGGCAGGGTCGAGGCCAAGGGCGGCGAGTATGTTCGCCAGCGCGGCCTGGGGCTCCGTCGACAGTTTTTCATAGGCGATGCGCAACGGCTCGATTCCCTGTTCGGTGAACCAGCTTGACCATGCCGCATCGTGTTCTTCCAGTGTCGCCACATGTTCGCCGAGAGCTTGTGCATCATAGACCGGGTCCTGTTCCGGCCTGGTCCGTTCGCGTTCGGTGCCGTCGGCATGCACATGCCACAATCCGGTTTGCTCGGCCCTGAGACGGGAGACGCCCTGGGCGACCTTGTCTTCACGTGACAGATGCACATACAGCGGCGGCCCGGATGCTGATCCGAATGCAGACCGAAACCGCGCACTGTCACCGGGCAGGTCGGGGTAAAACACGGCGAGCCTTTTTGTCAGGTCCGCAAGACTCTCCCACATCAGGCGCATACCAAAAACGGGTGTCCCGCCAGCCCCTTCCTTTAACACGGCGTTCAGATAGGACTGATCAAATGCGCAATCGTCGTCCCATTTGGCGGAAGAAACATTCAGGTAATCGGCCCACCAGGTACTCATGGACTGTCGCCGGAAGAACGAGTCAGGCCGTCCGGCGACTCCGGTACCCGCCAGAAGGTCGCACAACAGCGTGGTGCCGCTTCGGGGGGTCGCACAGATAATGTATGATCGTGTGTGTTCCATCACGGATCCCTGCCAGCGCGTGACCAGCTATTCTCCACATTTGATGCAAATGATCTACCGGTGAGCGACAGTTTGTTTACAGCGATGCCTTCATGGCGGCCAGTCCCCGGTCAATGTCGTCGGTGTTATTGTACAGATGCGGCGAGAACCGGATGAAGTCGCGGCGCAGGGATGCGATGACATCGGCCTGCTTCAGGGTCCGGGTAAAGTCAGCACTGTCCTTGCCGGGAAAGCGGGCGGCGACGGTCGCCGAGCGGGACGCAGGATCGGTGGGTCCGAGCACCACGGCACCCAGATTCTGCAGACCCTGCATCAGATGATTGGCGATTTCGCGGTTATGGGCGGCGATGCGATCGATGCCGATATCCAGCAGGTAGTTGACGGATTCCGTTGCCCCGAACGCGGTGCCGTAGGCCATGGTACCAAATTCATAACGCTTGGCGCTGTCTGCATACTCAAACCGGTCGGCCTGAAAATCCCACATGTCCTTGTGTGAACGC
>JAJFID010000307.1 GCA_021775325.1 Rhodospirillales bacterium | reverse complement strand
GTGCCGAAGGCCTGTCGTTGGCTGCGCTGGGTACAGCTCTGCTTATCCCGACTACGAATATCACCGTCGTGTCGCTAATGGTGGTTGTTGTGCGAACCCCCGGAGAAGGCGGTGTCCTGAAAAACATTGCAAGGGACCTTGCCCGTAACCCGTTGTTACTATCTGTCGCTCTCGGCATTTCCGCCAACACACTGGGTGTTGGCGAAATTCCCGTTATTCATGATACTGCAAGGATTCTTGGTGCTGCCGCCTTGCCCATCGTGTTAATGTGTGTCGGTGCCAATATTCAAATCAGCAAGATGGCGTCTACAGTTACGCCCATCATTGTCTCCAGCATTGGTAAACTGGTCATTTTTCCTGCGGCAATCATCCTGTTATCCCAACTGATCGGCCTGTCCCAGTTCGAGACGTCAATTGCCTTGTTGTTCGGCGCCGTGCCTGTTGCATCGGCGTCATACACACTGGCACGGCAGATGGGCGGTGATGCACCATTGATGGCGGGAATCGTCGCGATTCAAACCGCACTTTCGTTTCTCACACTGCCTGTCACAATCTTGCTGGTACAATGGATGACCAGATGACGAGACGCGCCCATCAAACGCACCGAGCGGAACTAGTTCAATCCCTCATCATACGTGAGCGTATCCAGCGCCCCCTCCCGGCAGGCTTCGAGTAGGCTATTGCAGAAAGTCAACGTGGCTGTGGTCGGCTTGATCCGCGAATTCAGCAGCATACATGCCGTCCACCGCACGTCGGGATCAATTTGCTTAAACACGAGCTCGTTACTGTTGTTTTCAACACCCAGAGACTGATCCACCAACGCAATCCCGGCACCCGTCGCGACCATGCGGCAGAGTGCGCGTTGGGTCCTGGCCTGCCCGACAATAGCGGGTGTTACACCAGCATTTCGCAGGACATTTTTCGCGGCGGCAAAAAACGGGCTGTTGTCCGGCAGGCAGACCATGCGCCGACCATCCAGTGCGCTCAGCGGGACAATTTCCATCGCGCACAACGGATCGCTGGACGACAGTGCCAGAATGGCCTTGCTCTTGAACAAGGCTTTCGTCTCAATGAACGAATCTGAAACAGGCAAGGTAGCAATGCCGACATCGAACAATTGGGATGCGATGCCATCAACCACCGATGGCCGCACAGCATTCTCCAACTCTACAGTAATTCCGGGGTTTTGTTTGAGAAACCGACCTATGACGTCTGCAACGATTGTATCGGCGTACACAGGCAAGGCAATGACACGCACGCTGCCCACGGTATGATCCTTGATCGCGCGTGCAACATCTGCAATTCGACCCAAGCCGACAAAGGATCTCGTCACCTCCGCATACAGGAGATTGGCGTCCTGGGTTGGTGCCAGACCACGCGCTTTTCGTTCAAATAATTGGAAGCCGACAACCCGGTCCATATCGGCGAGCAAACGACTTACTGCAGGCTGCGTAATGCGGAGCAATTCCGCAGCACCCGTGACAGATCCTGCTTCGATTGTTGCCTTGAAGGCTTCGACGTGACGCAAGCTAAGACGCATAACACTAATATATAATATTTGGGCATGTAGATTGCCATTATATTTATTTGTTTTTATGTTACTTTTACCACAGCATCGTCGGGAAGGGACGACGATCAAGATAAAACCAAGAATATTCGAACTCATAACACAACGGGAGGAGTTAAAAATGAAACTAGGATCTTTAACCAGAAACACGGCCATCGCTGCAGTCATGGGGCTCGGAATGATGGCTGGTTCTTCAGCTACCATGGCTGCGGAAACACAATTTGTTTCCATAGGCACAGGCGGCGTGACAGGTGTGTATTATCCGACAGGTGGTGCCATCTGCCGTCTGGTCAACAAGGACCGCAAAACACATGGCATTCGCTGTTCCGCTGAATCCACCGGAGGTTCAATCTACAACATTAATACCATTCGCGCTGGCGAGCTTGAATTTGGCGTCGCCCAGTCCGACTGGCAGTATCATGCCTATCACGGCACCTCAAAATTTGAGGAAGCAGGTGAGTTTTCCAACCTTCGTGCTGTATTCTCTGTGCATCCCGAACCCGTAACGGTTATCGCCAGCGACGCATCCGGTGTTCAGAATATTACTGATCTGAAAGGCATGCGCCTGAATATTGGTAATCCTGGTTCCGGCACCCGTGGCACCTGGGACGTTCTCGAAGGTGCACTTGGCTGGGAACGGTCTGATCTGAAACTCGCTGCTGAAATGAAGTCAGCCGAAACCGGTGCTGCCGTTTGTGATGGCAAGATTGATGCCTATTTCTGGCTGGTTGGTCATCCATCCGCTTTGACCCAGGAATCGCTGGCAAGTTGTGCAGCTCACCTGGTTAACGTTACAGGATCGGAGATTGATAAACTAGTCGCAGACAAACCTTACTACCGTACTGCGACTATCCCTGCTGGGATGTACAATAATGCTGAAGATGTTCATACATTCGGCGTTGGCGCAACGTTTGTCAGCAGTTCCGATGTCCCGAATGAAGTTGTCTATACCATTGTCAAAGCAGTGTTCGACAACTTCGACCAGTTTAAGAAACTTCACCCAGCTTTCGCTAATCTAAAAGAATCAGAAATGATTAAAGATGGGTTGTCTGCTCCTCTGCATGATGGTGCGGTCATGTACTATAAAGAACGTGGCTGGATGTAATTGGCATTTGAAGCGGGCCGGCGATAGCTGGCCCGCTTCTTTTATGACTTTTTTCTGAATTTCAAGACGACAACTTGAGCTATGGGGGATCGAGAAATGGTTGATCAGACTCAAACTGCTGATGAGATGGTCGCAAAGGTCGATACGGGTGGCCGCGTTCCCACGGGCTGGCAAGCCAGATTGTTCTTTACCATCGCCTTTATGTGGGCTGTCTTCCATATTTATGTCGCTTCCGGGGTTCATTTTTTCCTGACGGACATTACTGGCATCAGTTTCATTGTGACAGGCACCGATGCCAGACGCGTCCATTTGGCAGTAGCAATCTTGTTGGCTGCCATGGCGTTTCCGCTGAGGGATTCCAGTCCGAAAACTTACTTCCCCTGGTATGACTGGGCTATTGGATTGGGCGGTGGTGCCACATGTTTTTACGCCATTATTTTTGCCGATAGCATTGCGGTCCGCGCAGGCCTGCCTACCGATACTGATATGCTTATCTCTGGCATTGGCATGATGATTCTAGGCGCATCTGTCTATCGGTCCCTTGGAATGCCCCTGTTGGTCATTTCATCCATCTTTGTATGTTACGTGTTTTTTGGACACGCATCATGGCTGCCCGAGGTTGTGCAATGGAAGGGCGCGTCTTTCGGCAAGGCCATGTGGCACTATTGGATGCAAGACGAGGGCGTTTTCGGCACTGCGTTGAAAGTATCCACAGAGCTCATATTCCTGTTTGTGCTGTTTGGCGCCATCCTGGAAAAAGCGGGTGCGGGAAACTACTTCATTAAAGTGGCTTTCGCTTTGCTTGGACATCTGCGTGGCGGCCCGGCCAAGGCGGCTGTTATCGCTTCTGCCCTGAGCGGTCTGTACTCGGGTTCTTCGATCGCCAATACCGTGACCACCGGAACCTTTACAATTCCACTAATGAAACGAACTGGGTTGTCGGCTGAAAAGGCGGGTGCGGTTGAAGTGGCCTCGTCCACGAATGGGCAGTTGATGCCACCCGTAATGGGTGCCGCTGCATTTTTGATCGCAGAATTCACAGGCATCGCCTATACGGACATTTTAAAGCACGCATTGTTGCCGGCAACAATCTCCTATATTGCGCTGGTCTACATAGTGCATATCGAAGCTATGAAACTGGATCTCAAAGGGCTGCCCAAGCCTCCCTCCACATTAACGAAGGCTGCCAAGGCGCTCCGGTTTCTCACCGGGTTCATTCTCACATTCGCGTTGTTTGCTTTGATCTACTGGATACTCGGGTTCATAAAGGCCAGCGTGCCGGACCTGAAATTCACCGCAGTTGTCGTCATTTCTTTTGCTGCATATATCGTCTTGATCTGGTTTGCGTCAAAACAACCTGATCTTGTCGTCGATGCGCCGGATGCCCCAATTGAAGAGCTACCTCCGGCAGGCGCTACCGCAATTACATGTCTCTCTTATAATTTGCC
>JAJFID010000306.1 GCA_021775325.1 Rhodospirillales bacterium | reverse complement strand
CTGGGCCTGAGCGAAGACACCATCACAGCCTTGCAGAAAGTGTACTGGCGGCGAAGTTGGGATGATGTGACGGACGATCATATCGCCGAGGTCGGGCTTGATCCCAAATTCCATGACATCCGGTTGCTGTTGAAGATTGCCGGTGATCTGCGCGGCTTTCCCCGCCATCTGTCCCAACACACCGGCGGCATGGTCATGACTCAGGGACCGCTCACCGCCATGGTGCCCATCGCCAATGCTGCCATGGAAGACCGCACGGTCATTGAGTGGGACAAAAACGATCTGGATGCGCTGGGCATTCTGAAAGTGGATATCCTGGGCCTCGGCATGCTCACCTGTATCGAAAAAAGCTTTCAGTTGATCAGCCAACACCATGACCGGGATCTCACACTGGCCACCATCCCGCCTGAAGACCCGCAGGTGTATGACATGCTCTGCCGGGCTGACAGCGTCGGCGTGTTCCAGGTGGAAAGCCGGGCTCAGATGAGCATGTTGCCGCGTCTCAATCCACGCTGTTTTTATGATCTGGTCATCGAAGTTGCCATTGTTCGTCCCGGCCCCATTCAGGGCGATATGGTGCACCCCTATTTGCGCCGCCGCGATGGTACCGAAGATGTGAACTATCCGTCCGCAGCACTGGAACATGTACTGGGTAAGACTCTGGGCATTCCACTGTTTCAGGAACAGGCCATGAAAATCGCCATTGTGGGCGCCGGTTTCAGTCCTGCCGAAGCCGATGCCCTGCGCCGCGCGCTGGCGACCTTCAAGCGGTTCGGTGACGTGCACAAGTTCCGCGAACGGTTTGTGGAAGGTATGCTGAGCAATGGCTATGAACAGGATTTTGCCGAACGGTGTTTTCGCCAGATCGAAGGTTTTGCCGATTACGGCTTTCCCGAAAGTCACGCTGCGAGTTTTGCCCTGCTGGTTTATGTGTCGTCGTGGCTGAAACATCATTACCCGGCAACGTTTGCCTGCGCTTTGTTGAACAGCCAGCCCATGGGCTTTTATGCACCGGCACAGATCGTCCGCGATGCGCGTGACCATGGCGTCACCGTGCGTCCGCCGGATGTTAATCACAGTCAGTGGGACTGTACACTTGAAGACAGCGGTTTTGTGCTGCGTCTGGGTTTTCGCCAGATCAAGGGATTTACCGAAGTAGATGCAGATGCCGTGATAACGGCGCGTGCCGACAGGCCGGTGGAAGAGGTGAAGGGCCTGTGGCGACGGGGTATCAGTCGTGCTGTATTGGAAAAGCTCGCCCGCGCCGACGCCTTCACCAGTCTGGGGCTGGACCGACGAGCCGCCCTGTGGGGCGTACGGGCCCTCTCCGCCCAACCGCCACCGCCGTTATTTGACGATCCGGCCAGTATGCCCGGTGATGCGCCGGTGCAATTGCCCCTGATGGCATTGGGTGAACATGTTGCCGATGATTACCGTACCCTGCGGCTGTCTCTGAAAGCCCACCCCATGGAATTACTGCGCCCGGCTCTGTGCCGGGACAGCTATCAGCCCTGCGGTGATTTGTCGCGTATTCCCGACGGCACGCCGGTCAAGGTGGCAGGACTGGTCATCACACGACAACGCCCGGGCAGCGCCAAGGGCGTGATGTTCGTGACACTGGAAGATGAAACCGGCACTGCCAATCTGGTGGTCTGGAATACGGTTTATGAGAAATGCCGTAATGTGGCACTCGGCAGCGTGCTCATGGGGGTATTTGGCAGCCTGCAGCGCGAAGGCAACGTCATCCACGTGGTCGCCGAAAAGTTATGGGATGAAAGCGATCTTCTCTCCACGCTTGATGCGCCAGAAACACCAGATATAACACCCCGTGCATCAACACAGGCCCCGCTTGATATAAAATCGCGCAATTTTCACTGACCCGTAAACGAATTCACTATCCTCACCACAAGCCGAATGCTATCACGCACCCTATGGATACAGCCGCCCCGCCACAGCAGAAACACCTTGAACATGGTGGTGACCTGGACAGCGCCCGTACCCGGTTTGGCGAGCCTGCCGACGGCTGGATTGACCTGTCTACCGGTATCAACCCAAACGCCTATCCCGTTCCGGACCTGCCGTCAGAGGCATGGCACCGCCTGCCTGAATGCCGTGCCATGGACGGACTGATCCATGCGGCCCGAGCCTGCTACGGCATCAACCGTCATATGGGGGTAGTTGCCACACCGGGCACTCAGGCGATTATCCAGTGGTTGCCTATGCTGGCACCATCGGCCCGCGTCGCCGTCATCGCACCCACCTATGGTGAACATGCCCACACGTGGCGCTCATGCGGGCATACCGTTACAGAAGTATTCTCGCTGTCCGCCATACCGGACGATTGTTCGGTTGCTGTTGTCGTTAACCCCAATAACCCGGATGGCAGAACGTATGACACAAATGATCTTCTGAGTGTGGTGGATGCCATGCATGCGCGCGGCGGTTTTCTGGTGGTCGACGAGGCTTTCTGCGACGTAACACCTGATCTGAGCCTTACCCCGCAGCACCGGTCTGATGGGCTGATCATTCTCAAGTCATTCGGCAAGTTTTTTGGACTTGCCGGCATACGCCTGGGATTTGCAATCGGTGATCCTCTACGCGTTACAAGGCTGGCACAACACCTGGGCCCGTGGGCCGTATCCGGCCCGGCACTGGTCATTGGTACCCAAGCACTCAGTGACAAAAAATGGATACGAGAAACCCGTGCCGCGTTGCAGCAGGATCGCCTGCGATTGGCAGCCATGATGGATACCTGTGACATACAAATCTGCGGCAGTACCGACCTGTTTACTTTGGTCGAGACTGAACACGCCAAGCACCTGTATGAACACCTGTGCGGTGCCGGTATTCTGACACGTTCCTACGCGGCATACACGGAGTGGATTCGGTTTGGCCTGCCCGGCAACGCGCAACACTGGGCGCGGCTGGAAGCAGCGTTCATAGCCTATGCCCGGAATGCCAAAACATGAGAGCGGCCACATGAAACCAGCCAAAACAGCGCAAGACGTCGAGATCGTCAAACGGGAAACCGTGTTCGACGGATACTTTCAGATGGTTCAGTATCATCTTCGCCATCGTAAGTTCGATGGCGACTGGAGCGACACTCTGTCGCGCGAGGTTTTTCAACGCGGCGCAGTCACAGCCGTGCTGCCCTATGATGCCAAACTGGACAGACTGGTGCTAATCGAACAGTTTCGCACCGGAGCCTGGGCCGCCATGGAGGATGACACACTGTTTCCATTGGCCTCGTCTTCACCATGGTTGATCGAGATTGTCGCAGGTGTGGTCGAAGAAGGCGAAGCGCCGGAAGACGTTGCCCGCCGCGAACTCGTTGAAGAATCGAATTGTACAGCGCTGGACATACAGCATGTCATGACAATACACGCCACACCGGGCGCCGTTAACGAGCCTCTCGCCATCTTCTGTGCCCACATTGACAGCACAGACGTGGGCGGCACCCACGGTCTGGATAGTGAGGGTGAAGACATCAAAGTGTTTACAGTATCGCCGGGTGAGGCCATGGCTATGCTCGATGCAGGACAGGTCCTTAATGCTACAGCCGTCATTGCCCTGCAGTGGTTTGCACTTAATCACGATAAATTGCGTCAACGATGGGGGTGAGTATGGGGCGATCCCTTGTGCTTCGCCGCGTTAATGAATATATGATGCAGAACCTATTCACACGAAATAAACGGTGATCCAAATGGAAGTACGGGACGGATTTGTTGATACCATCGGCAATACGCCGTTGATCAAGTTAAAACGGGCATCGGAAGAGACGGGATGCACAATTCTTGGTAAAGCGGAATTTCTGAATCCCGGTAGTTCCGTCAAAGATCGTACCGCGCTGTCCATTATTGAGGACGCTGTCGCCCGTGGTTCGTTGCAACCCGGCGGTCTCATTGTCGAGGCGACAGCGGGTAATACCGGTATCGGGTTGGCACTGGTGGCAAACGCCATGGGGTTCAGGACCCGTATCGTTATCCCCGATACCCAGAGTCAGGAAAAGAAGGACGCGCTTCGCCTGTTTGGCGCCGACCTGGTTGAATCACCGGCCAAGCCATTCGCCGATCCCGGCAACTATCAGCATGTTGCCCGCAAAATGGCCGAGGACCTGGCCGCGACCGAACCCAATGGCGTCATATTCGCAGACCAGTGGAATAACCTGGCCAACCGGATGGCGCACTACAACACCACCGGGCCCGAAATCTGGGAACAGACCGACGGTAAGATAGATGGCTTCATTTGCTCCATGGGTACGGGCGGCACGTTGGCGGGAACATCAATATTCCTGCGTGAGCAGGGCAAAGATATCAAAATTGGCCTTGCTGATCCAATGGGTGCAGCCATGTACAGCCACTTTGCGCACGGTGAGATCAAATCCGAAGGCAATTCCATTACTGAAGGCATCGGGCTGGGACGTGTCACCAATATTATCGAAGACATCACCGTGGATAACCCCTATCAGATCACGGATAATGAGGCAGTGCCCATCATCTTTGATCTTCTGAGAGAAGAAGGTCTCTGTCTCGGCGGATCCAGCGGCATCAATGTGGCTGGTGCCATTCGGCTGGCCAAAGACATAGGGCCGGGACACACCATTGTCACGATCCTCGCCGACGCGGGGAATCGGTACCAGAGTAAATTGTTCAATCCTGAGTTCTTGCGGTCGAAGGACCTGCCTGTACCCGAGTGGCTGGATACCTGATTAAACCTGTCCACCTGTGAACTGGTATTTGGCATGATCTTGGATTACCGATAGACTCTGGTCGTGTTCACTGCAACAAGGAAACCGAATAATGTACGCCAATCCTGACTCGCTAGTTTCAACGGGGTGGCTGGCAGAACATATGAGCGCACCGGATGTGCGTGTGGTCGATGCCACCTGGTTTATGCCCGGTTCTGATCGCAATGCGCGGGCCGAGTATGAAAACTGTCACATTCCAGGCGCTGTGTTCTTCGATATCGACGACATTGCGGATACGGACACCACCCTGCCCCACATGTTGCCGAGCCCTGAGAAATTTTCCTCCCGGGTGCGAAAACTTGGGCTGGGTGATGGCGTGCGTATGGTCATCTATGACGCCAACGGCGGTTATATGGCGGCGCACCGGGTGTGGTGGACGTTTCGGGTGTTTGGTCATCACGATGTTGCCGTGCTCGATGGCGGATTGCCGAAATGGCAGGCTGAAGGCCGTGCCATCGAAGACTTGCCTCCCATGCCAAGAGAGCGCCATTTTACAGCCAGCTTTAATAATTTTTTGGTCCGCTCACAGGATCAGGTTCTTTCCAACATCGAAAGCAACCGCGAACAGATCGTTGATGCCCGTCCGCCAGGCCGGTTCAACGGTACGGATGCCGAACCGCGTGCAGGATTACCGTCGGGGCATATGCCTGGCAGCAAGAATGTTCCGATTGGTAAAGTCGTGGATATGGACGCACACGGTGTACTGCGCCCTGCCAGCCAAATTCGCGCTGCCTTCGAAGATGCCGGTGTTGACCTGGACCAACCTGTGATTACTACATGTGGCAGTGGTGTAACGGCCGCCGTGCTGGCTTTCGCCTTGCATCTGATCGGCGCTGATGATGTTGCGGTTTACGATGGTTCGTGGACAGAGTGGGCAGGCAATCCATCCAATCCCGTAAAATCGGTATAAAATCACCATGGCATCAAACATGATCTCCAGTGTTATCACAACACTGGAAATGCGGGAGAGACCTAAGTCTCCCACACCAACGTTGCCGGCAGAAAAAATTGCGATATTACGCGCTGAAAAACCCACCGTTTCGTTCTACCGTTATCTCTACAATACGATTGGTG
>JAJFID010000305.1 GCA_021775325.1 Rhodospirillales bacterium | reverse complement strand
CGACCAGCCCACAACGTAGATAATCAAGGCTGCACTCAGTCCACCGGCAAGCGCCGCCAGCAGGGCCGGGCCGTACACCGGGTGGATAATCGTCGCCACCGGCAGCAACTGGGCCAGCAATGCCTGACCGGCAAAACCACCGAGCCCTGTGACCAGTGGCCAGTTGCCAGGCACGGACACCGTCGCCACGGAAACAGACCCGAGCAGCATGGCGATAATCAGGAAGATCACGCGCAGCGCCGGATTTTCAACAGGCCGCTTTCTGATCAATTGCCAGCTCCATGCCACCAGCATAAGCACCGGAATAAGCGTACAGATGCCCATGGATTGCAGCGCGATGTCGGCGGTAATGGCACCATATATGCCCAGCATGTTCGTAACAGACTGGTCGGTAGCATTGTTGAGCGATGGATCAGTTGGCGAGTAGGTCAGCAATGCAACCAGCATGGTGATCGCGATGATGCCGAGCGCAAGCCCGCCAGTTTCAGCGGCACGCCGTTTCAGGAACGTCGAAAGGGCAGCCGGCAGTAGAGCGCCTTCTGGCGCAGATGCAATTGTTTTAGCCATACGCTATTTGTAGGCAAGGGACGTTTACAAGACCTTAACAAGGCGTTCACAGGCATCGCGAATGATGCCGAAATCATTGACCAGCGCCACCCTGATATAACGTGCGCCAGGATTGAAACCGTCACTATCAACGCGTGACGTGTGCGCACCGGGCAGGACTTTAACGCCCGCCTCCTGCCACAGGGTCCGGGCGGCCTGTTCGCCACTGTTTTCGTGGGCACCCATATCCAGCCACAGGAAGAACCCGCCGGGCGGACGGTAGAAGCCAAATCGCCCTCCCAGCACCTGTTCTGCCGTATCAAAGTTCTGACGATAAAACGCCCGGATTCCCTCTACGTGAGTATCGTCGTTCCAAAGTGCCACAGACGCCGCGTCAATGGGGCCCGGAATGCTGGCGGAAATGTAGCTACGGAACCGGCCGTGAGCCTCAATAATGGCTGGATCACCAGCCATAAAGCCTGATCTGATGCCCGCCCCATTGGATCGTTTCGATAGCGAATGAAATACGATGACGTTGTCAAACATCCCCGACGAGCCGGATTCTGCCATGTCCCGGCAGACCTGCAGAGCGCCGGGTGGCGGCTCACGGTCATAGATTTCTGCGTAACACTCATCCACGGCGAGCAGAAAGTCGTGTTTTCGGGCCAGTCTGATGGCTTTTTCCAGATAGGCCGCATCGGCAATCACGCCCTGCGGGTTGGCGGGTGTACAGATGAACAGCATGGCCAGTCGGTCCAGCGTGTCGCTGTCCAGACAATCCAGATCCGGCAGATGCCCGGATTGTTCCGTCGTCGACAAATAAAGAGACTCCGCACCACTGGCCAGTGCCGCGGTGCCGTACACATGATAAAACGGATTGGGCATGGCGACGATGGGCCGCCCGCCGCCTTTTATCTGAGGCACGGCCCAGGTTGGCAACAGATAGATGGCTTCGCGTGTACCGGCGCAGGCCAGTATGTTTTGGCGAGGATTGATGTGATCAGCCGTCAGGCCATATCGCCGTTCCAGCCACCCGGCAATGGCATTGCGCAAGTCGTCTGACCCGGTGAAGGGCGGATATTTATTCCATAAGTGCCCGTGATCCTTGATGATGGTGCCGACCCAGTCGGGCACAGGCTGTTGCGGCTCGCCGATTGCCAGCGAGATGGGGTTCAGGCCTTCAGGTGGATTAAGGCCGTCCAGCAAAGCTCTCAGACGATCAAACGGGAAATCCGGCAACGTTTCCAGATACGGATTGATATGCATAAGACGTCTCCGGTTTCCAGTCACAGATCAGCACTGTTGTCCCGGTTTTTGCTTTGGGCTGCAAGCGAGAATGATTTGTCTTTCACAAACTGTGATCACAGAATAATATTCTGGTGCCTGAACTTACATGTTTGTGAACAATGCTTACGCTCTTTTCTTATCAGAATTCGTACTCAATGACGCCGCAGGTGCTGCTCGAGGAGCTGGGCCTTGAGTACCAGTTGCGCTGGACAAAAATCCATATTCCGAACGCAGAAAAATCCGAAGACCTCATGGCAGCCAACCCGAACGGACGCGTGCCAACGTTGATTACGCCCGAAGGTGCCATTTATGAGACCGCCGCAATCCTGCTGTATATGGCCGAGCGGCACCCTGAATGCGGTTTCATTCCGGCAATTGATGCGCCCGAACGCCGCCTGTTCTGGCAATGGCATTTTTATCTGGTCAGCACGTTCATGCCCGAAGAACTGATTCAGGATGGTCCGGCAGTGTTCCTGCCGGAAAACGAACAGGCCCAGCGAGAACTTATGCTGGAATCCATGAACAGGTTACGGGGCATATGGTCTGTGCTTGATGAGGGCATTATCGGGCCCTATTTCCTGGGCGAACAGTACTCCACATGTGATATATCATTCGCCATGCAGGCGCTCTGGCCTTCGGCGCAGCCCCCGGAAGGTCTGGCCAGTTATCCAAATGCACATGCCTGCCTCAAACGAATCCTGGAGCGACCAGCGGTCAAAGAAGTGCTCCGGCAACATGACCGGGAGTATCTGGCGGAGCGATCCTCAGCGTGATTGAACGATTTACCGCGTTTCCATAGTCAAAGAATGAAGGGGCCACACCATGATCGTTAAAGGCGGGTTTTCTTATCAGGGATACAGTGTGGGAATCCTGATGTTCGACAAAAAGCGGTTCCCCATGCCTGCGGGCGATGTGGGAAACGCAACAACCTACCCCTTCCCGGTTTTGCTCAGACAAATTCCTGAACTGGAAGACAATCCATATCCTCCCCTGACACATGATGACGGCACCTATACACGGGAAGTGCAAATGTGCATTGAGGCTGCGCAGGAACTGGAGCGCGATGGGGTCAGGGCAATTGCCATGTGTTGCGGTTTTTTTGCTCTCATTCAGGGCGTGATCGCAAAATCCGTCAATGTCCCGGTGATGACGTCACCTCTGATGATGATCCCCGTCATCCGGCAAATGTTACGCCCTGACCAATCCATTGCCGTGGTCACGGCAGCGGCCGGCCTGCTGTCGTCCGAATTTTTCGCCGCCGTTGATGTGGATTTGTCTGATCGCATACACCTGGTCGGACTGGATAAATCCGAGGCCTTCAACTCGATCTGTATGGGAGCAACCGGCATCGTTCTTGAAACAGACGACCTGCGCGATGATATTCTGAGCGGCATTGCAGCAGTACGTAGCCGGCACGCCGATATCGGGGCCGTCCTGCTTGAGTGCACCTCACTACCACCCTATGCCGTCGATGTCCGCGACGCTACCGGTCTGCCCGTGTTCGATTTCATCTCATGTGTCGAGTGGATGCACCGCGCTGTCGTTCCGAAACGATATGATGGTTACATTTAGCCGACCGACAGTACAAAAGGCAGTTCTCACACAGGCAGAGAAAAATCAAAACTTGTGCGACCCGTGTCCAAACTCGGGATACGCCTCCAGTCCCAGTTCCATTTTGTCGAGACCTTCGTATTCCTCTTCCTCACTGACACGCACACCGATGGTGCGGTCAATAGCGAACCAGACGGCATAGCTGGTAACAAACATAAACGCGCCGATGGCGGCAACGCCGGTGAGCTGGGCGCTGAATGATGCGCCGTCGTTGGTCAGCGGCACCGCCAGCGTGCCCCAGATACCGGCGGCCAGATGCACGGGGATGGCACCCACAACGTCATCGACCCCGAGCTTGTCCAGCAGTGGTACCACAAACACAACGATGGCTCCGCCGACAGCACCGATCAGGATGGCCGACATGACCGTGGGCGTGTCCGGTCCGGCGGTGATACTGACCAGCCCGGCCAGCGCACCGTTCAGCACCATGGACAGATCGACCTTCTTGTACACAATCTGGGTGATGATCATCACCGACAGCACGCCACCGGCTGCCGCCATGTTGGTATTGGCGAAGATGGTGGCCATGGCGTTTGCGTCCGCCGCACTGCCCAGTGCCAGTTGCGAGCCGCCGTTAAAGCCAAACCAGCCAAACCACAGCACAAACGTGCCCAGTGTGGCCAGCGGCAGCGACGAGCCCGGAATGGGTGTGATGCGTCCGTCCTTGTGAAACTTGCCCTTGCGCGCGCCAATCACCAGCGCACCGGCCAGCGCGGCCCAGCCACCGGCTGAATGCACGATGGTGGATCCGGCAAAGTCGGAAAAACCGCGCTCGGCCAGCCAGCCACCGCCCCATTGCCAGCTACCCTGAATGGGATACAGCACGCCCGCCAGCACCGCCACAAACAGCAGGAACGGCCACAACCGTACGCGTTCGGCAATGGTGCCGGAAATGATCGACGCCGTGGTTGCCACAAACACCATCTGGAAAAACCAGTCGGACTCGGCCGAGTACCCGGCGGAAAAGTCACCAGCCGCCGTGGCCGAATTGTCGCCGGACCAGGGCAGGATGGAACCCATGAAACCGCCGTTCACATCCAGATACATGAGGTTGTAACCCATGGCCCAGAACATGACGCCTGCAAGAGAATACAGCGCAATGTTCTTCAGGCAGATGGTCGCCACGTTCTTGGTGCGCACCAGTCCCGCTTCCAGCATGGCAAACCCTGCTGCCATGAACATGACCAGCACACCATGAACCAGAAAGGAAAAGGTGTTGAGCACATAGGCCGTTTCTTCGGAGACCGCCGCCTGAACCGGCTGTGCAACCAGGGCGCCAAGAATTGTCAGCACGCTCATGCACACGATCCCGCGCAGGCTTTTCGTCTTGATGGTGGCAGTCACTGGCATCTCTCTCTCCCTGGATGAAAGCCGCGCCAATCGGATGATGGCCCGGCTGGTGTCTTTTCCCCATAGACACTTCAATTCCCGTGCCAGTTTCCGTGTTTGAAAAAATGTGCTCATAAACAATAGGTTATCTAAGGAGCGGAAATCATTCCGGTGCCTGACAAACGAAGCCCTGCACAATTTTTGTGCAACGCGGCATTCGTGATCAAATTCCGGGCAGGCGCTGTGTCTGAAACAATCAGTCTGGGAAATAGTCGATGGCTCCTGTAGAATTGATTGCATAGGTTCATCGTGACTTACTGAAGGTGTGTTAATTGGACGATGTACAGCTTGCGAACTATGTAGCGGGCACTGACCCGGGTCCAGTTGATGCTGGCAGCGTGTTGGGAGCCGTATCAAAGTATCTGGCCGTACCTGAAGGTACTCGAATTTTGTTATCCGACTACAATTTGACCAAGACAAAGTACAGGCATCCTGAAATTACATTCCAGGATTACCAAGCATTGCCACAAATACTCGAAAAAGGGTTTGTTGCGCCTGGCAACAAAAGGAGGTCGGTTGTTATCGGTTACATTGACACCGATACTAAACCCTATCGTTTGTGGAGCGTAAGCATCAAAGCGACCGGCGAAATGCAGGTCTATTTAACAATGATTCACGCATATAACATGAAGGAGGCCCGCCGCGTCTACAGGCGCGCTAAAAAACGGGACAATCTTATCCGTGACCATGAGGGACAACTGGCGCGCTACGAATTGCAGCGCGCCAGTAGGTAGTATGTGAGGGGGGTGCTCCCTAAGTTCCCCCATTACGCTCCCGCTTGGTGGCGGTGCTACGGCGGGGAGTCTCACCGTGTCACTCACATCCTTAGTTATACCACATCTAGTATCCATATGGAAGCCAATTGGCATCCGTATGGATACCAAAAGTGATAAATTTGCGTTATAATTGAGGCATGGCACAAGTCAGAGCGACACCACGACTCACACCAGCGACCATTCTTTATCTTAAAGACCTGATAGGAACGGGCCTTTATGGTGCCAGCATTGACGGTGTCGCGAGGACACTAATTGAGCAAGGAATCAGGCAGGCAATCGCCGACGGCCACATCGTGCCGAGAATTACGGAAAAAGAATAGGATAGCCACGTTTATCTGGTGGTCGAACACGCGTACTGCGTATTAACCATCCAGTTTCATTGTCATGTGTGTGCCATAATACGATACTGTTACATGGTATCTATGAGAGTTGAAAAATCCATGCGGACGATTGATGCAGATGTGCTGATTGTTGGTGGCGGGCTGGTTGGCGGTACGCTGGCGTGTATTCTGGCGGACCAGAACATTTCCACGGTTATCGTTGACCGGGAAGCGCCTTCGGATCAGTTGGCACCGGAGTATGATGGCCGTGCGTCTGCCATTGCGCTGGGTACCCAGCGGGTGCTGGATGGCGCGGGTCTGTGGGATGATCTGAAAGACGACAGCGCGCCCATCGATGATATCCGGGTATCGGACGGCGATTCCTTCATGTTTCTGCATTACGACCATCGTGATCTGGAGATCAGGCCGTTTGGTTACATGGTCGAAAACCGCCGCCTGCGTGTGGCACTGGCAAAACGTTTCCGGGATCTGAAGAACCTGGAGGTTCTGGCCCCCGACAGCGTGGACGATCTGGAACGCACATCGACAAACGTCACCGCCCGGCTGAACAGCGGCGTAACGGTGCGGGCACAACTGGTGATCGGTGCCGATGGCCGCACGTCGCAGACCCGCGACAGCGCCGGTATCGAGCTGACCCAGTGGTCCTATAAACAGTCCGGTATCGTGTGCACCGTAGAGCACGAAAAGCCCCATAACAGCACGGCCCATGAGCGGTTTTTGCCGGCCGGGCCGTTTGCCATCCTGCCACTTACGGGTAATCGCGCCTGCATTGTCTGGACAGAATGCAGCACACTGGCCCCTGCCATGATGGCGTTGGATGATGCCGGGTTTAATGCCGAGCTCGCCCGCCGGTTTGGTGATTTTCTGGGCGAGACCCGCCCAACGGGACCGCGCTGGTGTTACCCTCTGTCGTTACAGTTCGCCCACCGTGTCATCGACCGGCGGCTTGTGCTGGTCGGCGATGCGGCCCACGCTATGCACCCCATTGCCGGACAGGGCCTGAACATGGGTCTGCGCGATGTGGCGGCCATGGCTGAGGTGCTGGTGGATGCGCACCGGCTCGGACTTGACCTGGGTGCTGCGACGGTGCTGGAGCGCTATGAACGCTGGCGGCGAT
This sequence comes from Rhodospirillales bacterium, assembly GCA_021775325.1. GTDB lineage: Bacteria > Pseudomonadota > Alphaproteobacteria > Rhodospirillales > Casp-alpha2 > JABJGO01. Next base: position 518 of record JAJFID010000305.1, on the reverse strand, counting down.
TTGACAACACGCTCATGCTGGCTATGACCGATTTGCTGAACCGGCTGTTTTCCAATGACATTCCACCAGTTCGGATGGCGCGGGATCTGGGCCTTGCCGTGGTCAACAAAATCCCGCCACTCAAGCGGTTTTTTATGCGCCATGCCATGGGGCTGGTGGGCGAGCTGCCCCGGCTCATGCGTGGTGAGCCATTAAAGTAGACTGATTGGTCTATTCCATGGGCAGCGGTTCCAGCGCTGGCACGCTTAGCTCCTCAGGATCAACAACCTCCACCGCTGACAGTACGTGGGTCGGGATATCGTGGGTCGTGGACAGCGGCAGGTCGATACACCGCGCGCAAATGAAACCACGCCCCATATTACCCAGATTCCCGCAATTAAAACCAATCCTGCAGCCGGAAAACAGGGATCTGTAGTAGTCAACCTGTTGGGTGTAGGCCGGGTCTTTCAACGAAGAGACTGCGACAATATCCTTGCCGGTATAGTCGCGTCCCCACCACGTGGTCAGGCGTGTTCCCC
>JAJFID010000304.1 GCA_021775325.1 Rhodospirillales bacterium | reverse complement strand
ACTCTTTTTGGCCTGTCGCAAGTCTTCTTCGTTGCGGTCATTGAGACGGACCATCTGCTTGGTTCGCTTGAACAGCTTCTTGTACCCCTTCACAAGGGTTTCGAAGTCATCCATTGGTACATCTGGTTCGTCATCGTTGCCGACCAGCGCATCAGATCGTGCTATCAGGGCTTCTTCAGATTTGAAAATGTCATACTTCATGGTGTCGACTTCGTTCTCTGTCCTGGAAATACAATCCATGCCTACTGCCCGAGCTGACATTGAGTCAGGACCATCGGCGCCTCGAGTGTGCCAAAATCTCATATTAGTGTCACGAGGTCCTTCAAACACCAGGACTGCAAATGCAACGGTTCATTGTTGATGATTTCTCTGTATGATAGTACTTCAGGCAAGTGGGGATGTCGGTCGTAAACAAAAGAAAGAACACGTGATCTCTCTATCAGTTCAGGACGTTGGCAGGATACAGGTGTCTTTGAAGTGCGCTGCGCCGACTCAATTGATGGCTCAGCCAGCTTCGTTGCGGACAAACGTGATCCTTTGGGTGAAATCGGTGCGCTATGATTAAACCGCAGTCGCTCGTCGCCCGCCTGTTATTGATTTGCCTGCCTCTGGTGACAATAACCCTGCTGGCCCTTTTTTCAATTCTTGAGTACCAGTACTATCAAAACAAGCGGTCCGAATTGCTGGCGACCATCACTGATCTGACCACCGTCCAGGGCCCTGCTATATCTGCTGCGGTGTGGGAGTACGATCAGGACGAAATCGAAAACCGTCTGATAACGATCGGTGCATTGGACTATGTGTCCTTTGTGTCCGTCCACGACCAGCGAGGACTGCTTATCGCTGAATTCGGGGACACAAGCGGGAACTCTGAGGATACCAGCTTTACAGTTACCCAGGAACTTCTCTACGAACACACAAACAGCAGCGAAACATTGGGCCATTTGAAAGTGGTCGGCCATCCGGGTCTTATCCGTGAAGAAATGCTGGCGCATGCACAAGTACAGTTCATTACACTGATACTGCTCATCATTGTTCTTTCTGGCGGTACATTTTACGCGACGCGGACAGTTATCAGCCGCCCGCTGGAAACTTTGAAATCAGCGATGAAAGCATCTGCATCCGAAGCAGGGTACACACCCGTTGAGTGGTCACGGCGGGATGAAATCGGTCGCCTTGTTGGAGCGTACAATGAAATGCAGGAGCTACGCGCCAGTGCGGAAAACGAGTTAGTCCAGTATCAGAACCAGTTGGAAACGCTGGTCGAACAACGGACAGCAGAGGTTGAACACAAATCAGAACTCCTGGAGGCTGTCCTCGGCAGCATTAATCAGGGCCTTGTCGCCTATGATGAGGAGCTGATGTTAATCGTTTCCAACAGTAGGTTCCGTGAAATACGAGATATTCCTGAGAGTCTGACGCTACCTGGTTCTGCGTTTGTGGACTGGGTTAAGTTTGATGCTGATCGAGGTGAATTTGGTGAGGGCGACCCGGAACATCTGGCCCATCAACAGGTTTTACGCGCCAAGGAGTTCGTGTCCCATACCTTCGAGCGAACTCGTCCGGACGGGACGATCATAGAGGTAGAAGGCGGGCCATTACCCAATGGCGGATTCGTCAGTACCTTTACGGACATTACAGCTCGCAAGACCGCGCAGCGAAACCTCGCCAACGCCTATCAAATTATCTCAGATAGTATTACCTATGCCAGCCGAATTCAGCGTTCTGTTCTGCCGGATGGTTCGCTTTTCAATTCTTTGCTCAGTGATCATTTCGTCTTGTGGGAACCTCGGGATGTCGTCGGCGGTGACATGTACTGGAGTCGACAATGGGGCGAAGGGTTTTTGATTGTTCTTGGCGATTGTACGGGTCACGGTGTACCTGGTGCCTTCATGACTTTGATCGCCACTGGAGCACTTGATATTGCGCTTTCGAAAACCGAATCTGGCGACGTCGCGACGTTAATGCAACGCATGCATAAACTGGTTCAGTTTACCCTCGGCCAACACACCTCAGAGGGCGAATCGGACGATGGATTGGATTTGACGATGTGTTTTCTGGATGCACAGATGTCAAATCTCACATTTGTCGGCGCACAGCTTGGAATTATGATCGTGGAAGGTGACGATATAATGCGGATCAAGGGTACGAAATGCGGCATTGGGTACCGGGGCATTCCACAGGACCAGTACTACGAGGCTCATTTCGTGACGAACCTGAGCAACAAGTCATTCTATGTAACTACTGACGGCTTAACCGATCAAATTGGCGGCGAGCGGCATCGGATGTTTGGCAAAAAGCGCCTGAAACAGTTGCTACAAGACATCCAGGACATGCCGATGTCTAACCAACGCGACAAAATACGCGAAGCTCTGATCGACTATCAGGGTGACGAGGGTCGCCGGGATGATGTCGCCATGATTGGATTCAAGGTCTAGCGAACCGCGTCGCCATATGGGAAACCGTTCTTTACTTCACCTGTATGTCGTGAAGACGTCTTACTAAAGTATCATAAGATCCATCATCTTTCATACGTTTGACGACTTCATCGAAATGATCAAGAAACTCTTGCCCATACGCTGACTTCTTGGACAACAGCAGTGTGAATGACATCTGCCCGAAGAGCTCCGGTAAAATGACGAGGTCCTCATCGAGGCCGTGCGAGTTGATTTCGAGCTCTGCAACGACAGTAGACTGAATTGATGTATCAGCACGACCATTCTTTACCATGAGAAGACAATTCGAAACCTTGGATGCTATCACCGGCGTAATGTCGTGATTGGCCGCATAGGCTTTCCCCCACCCATTGCCAAGGATATCACACGTCCGCAAGGATTTCAGGGAAGTGGGCGTTGGCGTTTCGCGTAACAATGTCTCGGCATCGCTGCCTTGTTTTACAATTGCACGCATTTCCACCTGATAGGCAATTTCTTCCGAAGAAAGCGCATACTCCAGCCGGACCTGCGTTGGCACAGTGATAAACACGTCGGCGTAACCCTGTTCAACCAGATGCTGCACCCGTGCCCAGGGGTACCCCTGGACCCGAACTGATAGTCCCATATGTGTGCCGAGGAGTTCATTGACCAGGTCCGGCAGGATGCCCTCAACCTCTTCGACCGCACCCATTGAATATGGTGCCCAATCGGAATTAAAAACGACGACAATTTCGTCTGCCCTGGATTTGTACGAATATGACAGACAGACAATGATCGCTATCGCTGCAAAGACGCGTCTTAGATGCGCAGACATTTTTTCCCCCTTATGTCGAGGCAGTTTTCTTGTTCCCCAGTCACAAATGCATCGTAACAACATATGTCGGCCATGGAAAATGTTATCCGCCACGCAAATCAGCCATTCACAGCATCCAGAATCAAACGAATTTCGCGCTCCAGGTCCTGGGCATTGGCAGGTTTCTCAACGTAACCACTTATCTTGTGAATGCGGCCACTCCGGGCATTTTCATTCGTGTTTTTGCCCGTCAACATCAGGACAGGTATATTCTTGTACGCGGGAACCACGCCAAAACGAATTTTCCGAACCAGTTCAAAACCATCCATTCCCGGCATTTCAATATCACTAATCACCAAATCGAATATCGGCGTCCCCGTCTCCAGGGTCTCAATTGCAGCTTCGCCATGGTCCGCGAAGGCCACAGAATTGATACCGAGCGTTGCAAGAACCCGTCCAACCAGTTTTTGGGCAAAAGGTTCATCGTCGACGACCAGAATTTCGAGTTGCTGCAGGGAGGTTAACGCCATTTTGACTTTAGTGCCTCAATCAGTTCACGACCGGCCGTACGGGCCCGTTAGCGTGCGAAGATGGAATCAGCTTGTACTTAACACTCTATGGCAAAAGAACGGAATGTATCAAATCCTGAGTTGGCCAATTGGCACGGGCACATTTCCCGAAACCGGTCAAAACAATTGGAATGCCGTCTTCGTACGCTTGAATGTGGGTACAAAACGGTTAGACTTTGCCGTAGATCAGATTCGGTAAGTGCCGCCACATAACGCTCGTCGACAGGAGCACCGTATGCTTGCAAAAGAAATGTACCACTTCAGGGACTTGCTCCAGGAGAGCGGAATCATCTTTTGTTACAGCGGATATATGACTGAAGAAATTCTGGTGGGTATTGGAAACTCCATTAAGAAGAAACTCGAGATTGAGGATGCCGACCGAAATACCTCCAAGGGCCTGTTCTCAATATTCGTTGAGCAAGTTCAAAACGTCATTCGCTATTCGGCGGAAGGAGTACCGGAGGATGCCGTTATCGATAAGTATGAACTACGATATGGCGTTCTAACGGTTGGTCAAAAGGACGGTCAGTATTTTGTATCGTGTAGCAATATGATCTTGCAGAACGACGTTGAACGGTTACGCAAATCACTCGATCATATTCAGACGTTAGACAAGGACGGATTGAAAAACCTCTACAAGGAAACACTTCGGGGCGAAGTACCCGAGGGAAGCAAGGGGGCTGGCGTCGGGTTTGTCGATATCGCGCGTCGTGCAAAAAATGGTTTCGACTTCGACTTCGCAACCATTGATGACGAACATTCCTATTTCTGCCTCAAGGCATACGTTTAATAATCCCGGAGAGGACTCATGGACAATATCAAGCTGGAAG
>JAJFID010000303.1 GCA_021775325.1 Rhodospirillales bacterium | reverse complement strand
GCAGCAGGCGGGCATTATTACCCGCAAAGGCTCGTCCGTGACCATAACCGATCACGAAGCGCTGACCAATCTCATGGCCGCCGTGGATGTGGATAACGATCAGAGCGAAGCGCGTTAACCCCGGCGGCCTACTGTCCTGTCAGGCATGTGGGCCCGTCAGGTATATGGCCCGCCAGGCGTATGCGCCCGTCAGAAGTAGTCGTCTTCCAGTGGACAATCCGTAATAAACAGTTCCGGCCCGGTCCCGGTGATCAGCACGGGCTGTTCAAGCTTGACGCCTTCGTAGCCGTTTTGCGCACCAATATAACTTTCCACGCAGACCACCATGCCCGCTTCGAACACACCGTCATAAAGACCGTGTTCCTCGTCTTCCGGATACAGGATCAGCGGGTACTCCACACCCATGCCACAACCGTGGGCCACATCCGCATACCGGTTGGCAAGATAGGTATCGGGGAGCTGAAAGGATTTTTCACCGTATTCCACAAACCCCATGCCGGGGCGCAGCAACTGAATGTTGTGATCCAGCTGACGGGCGGAAAGCTCGTACAGGCGGCGCTGTTCGTCCGTGGGCAGACCGCCGCCCACAACCCAGCTTCGCGAGATATCCGTATAAACACCGTAGGGGCCGATCAGGTCCGTATCAAACGACAGCAGATCGCCCGCCTGCATGACCCGGTCGGATGTTTCCTGAAACCACGGGTTGGTACGGGGGCCGCTGGTCATCAGCCGGGTTTCCGGGTACTCAGCGCCGCGTTCGATGGCGGCCTGCAGCAGAATTCCCAGGGCTTCACTTTCGCGCATGCCGGGTTCGATCCGCTGTTTGAGAACGGCGATGCTTTCCTCACAGGTGCGAAAGGACAGCCGCATGGCGCGGATTTCGTCGGCGGATTTGATCTGGCGGGCCCGTTCGGTGATGGCCTTGCCGTCCTCGATGGCCACGCCGCGACTCATCATCGCCTGCACCGGCAGCCAGTCTGCCCGGTCCATGGCCAGTCGTCGGTTGCCGCCACCATACTGCGTCACCAGATCGGTGATCTCGGCCGCCCATTTATCCGCCATTTCACCGTTGCGCGGGCCCACCATCATGTAATCCCAGGCGCTGGCGGGCCTGATTTCATCGATGGTCTCCAGCCCACTGGCCAGATGGCTGGAACTGCCCAGATCAAACATGATGAGCGGTCCGTTCGCCGCAACAAACGCGTAACGACAGGGATTGTGCATGGTCCAGACCTGCATGTTGCGACTGCCCGTGGCGTAGCGGATATTGACCGGATCCAGCAGCAACAATCCGGCCACATCGGCCTTGTCCATGAGTGCGCGAATGCGGTCCAGACGCCAGGCCCGGATGGCGATCTCGTCCGGCAGGGTCTCGTCACCGAACATCTCGCGCGCGATGCGCGCCAAAGTATGGGACGGCGTATCCCCGCTCATTCAGGCGACCCGGTCCGAAACCGCGTCAGACGCAATTGGTCAGGTTTGTCTTGCATACTTTCTTGCAGCTCTTGTCGCCGTCGCAGTCTTTTTTGCATTGTTTATAGACAGCCATACAGTCCTGCGGCTCGTGGTTCATGTTGATGCCCAGTTTGGCGCAGCGCATCTTGCAGGTGTCTTTTTCGGCTTCGCCTTCCTGAATGATACAGTCGGCCATGCACTGCAACAGCTCGTCATCTCCGGCATAAAGCGGCGGCGACAGGCTGGTGAGCAGAATGGCTGAACTGAACAGTGTGGCAAAGATATAGTTGATCGATTTCATGATCCGGAACTCCCGTTTTCTACGGAACAGCCACTATAACCCACATTTTCCGGAATACCGAGTCTTTGTCACGGTCATTGTCGTGGCCTTTGCCGCGGTCGCAACGCGGGTTGCCGTGTGTGTGGCCCAGGTTTATCTTTGCCCCACACGGCGCATGGTTTGAACGACACAGGAGCCCCCATGATCGATCTGTATACCTGGCCCACACCCAACGGGCGCAAGGCCTCCATCATGCTGGAGGAAGTCGCCCTGCCCTACGTGGTGCATACCATCGATATTGGCGCGGACGAACAGTTTGCACCGGAATTTCTGGCGATCAGCCCCAACAACAAGATCCCCGCCATCGTTGATCCCGACGGTCCCGACGGCGCGCCTGTATCCGTGTTCGAATCCGGTGCCATCCTGATGTATCTGGCCGAGAAAACGGCCAGTCCGCTGCTGCCCACAGATACACGCAGGCGGCTGGATGTCCTGCAGTGGTTGATGTTCCAGATGGGCGGCGTGGGCCCCATGCTGGGTCAGGCCAACCATTTTCTGAAGTTTGCAGCCGAAGATGTGCCCTATGCCAAAGACCGCTACCGGGCCGAGGCGCACCGTCTTTATGGTGTCATGGACAGGCGGCTGGACACGGTGGCGTACCTGGCCGGGGATGACTACTCCATAGCAGATGTGGCAACCTATCCCTGGGTCATGCGCTGGGAATGGCACGAGATTGATCTGGCCCGTGCGTGTCCAAATGTGTGGGACTGGGTGCAACGGGTGGGTGCGCGGCCTGCGGTGCAAAAAGGCATGAGCATACCCGTTGTTGCCTAGGCCAGTGATTAAAAGGCCAACGATCAAGAGACCAGTGATGAACTGATTCGGATAAGGACTGGAAACTGAGCATGGCAGAACTGGAGAAAAAAGGCGGCAAGCTGGATCGCAGTTCGGTAAAACGGGTGCGTCAGGCCCTGCTGGACGCAGGGTATGGCGACCGGGTCATCGAACTGGACGAAACCGCGCGCACCTCCGCCAAGGCCGCTGAATCACTCGGGGTGGAATTGGGCAGCATCGTCAAA
>JAJFID010000302.1 GCA_021775325.1 Rhodospirillales bacterium | reverse complement strand
TACCAAGCACACACAACCCGGAGACCGAAACCATAATCACTGACTTGGCGCCAAACCGGTCATCCACCCAGGCAAACAGCACGGCACCGATTCCCGCCGTCACATTCATGGCGATACCGAATAGAATCAGCTCCTCGAAAGTAAAATCAAATGTGCCCGCCGCATAAATGCCGCCAAAGGCAAACAGGGTGTTTAGGCCATCCACGTACAGCATCCGGGCCAGAAGATAGCGCATGATGTTGCCGTAGTCGCGGGCCTTGCGAAGGGTTTCCAGTAATGTCGCCGCCCCTGCACGGGTGGCTTGAAACAAGCTGACTTCCGTGCGTGGACGATCCGGACACAGGACAAACAACGGCAAACAGAACACGGCCAACCACAGCGCAACCAGCGGGCCGGTAATACGCAGATGTTCTGCATTCTCGGTGGAAAGCCCGAACCATGGTGTGTCGGCCTGCACAAAACCGACCAGCACCAGCCCAAGGCATGTAAGTCCGCCAAAATAACCGAGGCCCCACCCCCATCCGGACAATCGGCCCAGCCTCGACGCCGGAACCAGGTCAGGAAGCATGGCATTATAGAACACCATGCCCACTTCAAACGCCGAGTTAGCGAGCGCGACCAAAACCAGTGCGACCAAAACAAAGGAGGGTTCAGGTTCCACAAACCACAACAGGGCGCTGGCGATTATGCAGATGAAAGTACACAGGCCGAGCCAGGGCTTTCGCCGACCACCCTGATCAACTACCGCGCCCAATACAGGGCCCAGTATGGCAACTGCTAACGCAGACAGGCTCATGGCATAACCCCAGGCCGCAGTGCCCGACGTCACATCAGCGCTTACAGCCTTGGTAAAATAGGCTGCAAACACAAATGTGGTGATAACCGTGGGAAAGGAAGAGTTCGCCCAGTCATAGAGACACCAGGCGAACTGGCCTTTACGGCTGCTCACTCGTAAGCGTGCGTAACTGTCGACTGGCGACAGCAATCATGGACAAATCGTTCATATCGGTTGCCCACAATTCGTTTAACATATTCTCCGCACGATTAACCGTTTCGGCATTCTTCTTCGCCCAATCATTCACCGCCTGTTCCGCGTTGGTCTTGGACTTGGCAAAATCAAGAACCTGAGAAGCGACGTTCAGCTGGTGCGAGAATATCTCTTCAATAAGAGCATCGACGGCCAGTTGCTGCCAATGGCTATCCGCACCCAGCACCTCTGCAGCCGCCCGCAGGCGTCCCATCTTGAGCCGGGCACCAACGGCGAAGTTCGCCTTGGCAACCTGTATAACCGGCAGCTTCTTACGCTGCGCCAGACGAACGATGTCACTGCTGGCTGCCAGATTTACCAGGCTTGTGATACTCGCCGCTAACTCCTTGGGCACACCCGCATTGACTAGCGGGCTGGCGCGGTCACGGAGGCCATCCAGATAATGGACTGGAATAACCCGCTCTATTTCCTCGGTCAACTCCGTGACGCCTCCGGCGTAAGTTTCGATGTGCTCGCCAAGATCCAGTCCCGGTTTTCCATTCTGCAGGAACCACATGGTGCCGCGTTCCAGAAGGGTGTTTATTTCCACGAGCATCTCTGCCTGAACACTGGCTGATACTTTGTTATCGAGCGCTTCGATCTGATCCCACAGGGACTGAACGCCATAGACCTCACGCGTGATCACGAACGCCCGGACAATGTCGGAAGGCGACATGCCGGTCTTTTCCATGAACGAGTAAATGAACGTATCGCCCACACGGTTGACCAGAGAGTTGGTGATACTGGTGGCGATAATTTCCCGACGCAGCCGGTGACTTTCAATACCCGCGCGATAGGTCTTCCGCACAGGTGTGGGGAAATACACAACCAGATTGTCCACTGCCGCAGGGTCATCGGGAACGTCAGACGCAAGAATCTCGTCATATAGCCAGATCTTGGAGTAGGAAAGAACCACCGCCAACTCGGGTCGCGTAAGACCTGTGTGTTTGGCCATGCGCTCCGTAATCATTTCGTCATCGGGCAGGAATTCAACCTCTCGATTCAGGCGATCCTGACGTTCGAGGAATCGCATGAGACGCATTTGGCCTTCGACAGCATTCACGCCCTTGGATTGAATCAGCGTAATCGCCTGGCTTTGCTGATAATTATCCATCAGCACCAAGTCGCCCACTTCGTCGGTCATGGTTGCCAGCAGCTTGTTACGTTGCTTGGTGGTCATTTTTCCGGACTGAACGTAATGATCGATGAGGATCTTGATATTGACCTCGTGATCCGAGCAATCCACACCAGCCGAGTTATCGATGGAATCTGTATTCAGACGACCGCCATTCATGGCGTATTCAATACGGCCAAGCTGAGTGGTGCCCAGATTAGCGCCTTCGCCAATAACCTTTGCGCGAATATCGCCGCCATCAATGCGAATGGCATCGGTGGCCCGGTCACCCACATCCGCATGGCTTTCCGTGCCCGCCTTGATGTACGTGCCAATGCCGCCAAACCACAATAGGTCCACCTGCGCCTGTAACATGGCTTTCAACAGATCATTCGGCGTAACCTTGTCACGAGTGAATCCAAACAGTTTCTTAATCTGCGGTGTCAGTGTAATGGTTTTGGAACTGCGCTCATAAAGTGCAGCACCCTTGGACATGACTTTCGTGTCATAATCCGTCCAGCTGGACCGGCCCATATCAAAGAGACGTTTGCGCTCTTTATAGCTTTTAGCACTATCGGGATTTGGATCAATAAAG
>JAJFID010000301.1 GCA_021775325.1 Rhodospirillales bacterium | reverse complement strand
CTGGTCGTTTCGGGACTGGCAATCCCTTGTCCATGTATTCCGCGCAACAGGCAGCAGCATCTACGATGGGCTGCAGCTCGGTGGACGTGCGGCTGATCGCATTCATGAGCTGCGCGAGCGCTATCTTTCCGGCTCCGGCTCGCAACAGCCTGAAGGCTCCGACCCTGACGACGGCGACGAAAAACCGAAAGCCCGGCGTGGCGTGCGCAAGGAAAGTGACATCACCGACCCGCTGGTGGAAACCAAAACGAAAAAACCAAAGGCGGGACGCAAGGCCGAAAAAGAAAAACAGAAGACCCTGGATTTCGGTGACAAGGGTGTCTACACCCATCCGCCACTGGATCTGCTGGAAGAAAGCGAAGCATCCAAACCCCAGACCCGTATCGACAAGGATCTGCTGGAACAGAACGCGGCCTTCCTGGCTTCTGTGCTGGAAGACTTCGGTGTGCGCGGTGAAATTGTCAAAGTCCGCCCCGGCCCGGTGGTAACGCTGTATGAACTGGAGCCCGCACCCGGCACAAAGACGTCGCGGGTTATCGGTCTGTCCGACGATATCGCCCGTTCCATGAGCGCCATTTCAGTGCGCGTTGCCGTCGTGCCAGGTCGCAGCGTGATTGGCATCGAGTTGCCCAACAGCACCCGTGAGATGGTGGGTTTGCGAGAACTGCTGGCCTCCGAGGCATTTGAGAAGACCGGCGGCAGCCTGCCTCTGGCCCTGGGCAAGGATATCGGCGGCACGCCTGTGTGTGTTGACCTGACCCGCATGCCACATCTGCTGATTGCCGGAACGACCGGTTCAGGCAAATCCGTGGGTATGAACGCCATGATCCTGTCGCTGCTGTACAGGCTCAAACCCAACGAATGCAAATTCATTATGATCGATCCCAAAATGCTGGAGCTGTCAGTCTATGACGGCATTCCCCATCTGTTGACGCCTGTGGTCACGGATCCATCCAAGGCCGTCGTCGCCCTCAAATGGACCGTGCGCGAGATGGAAGACCGCTACCGTGTTATGTCACAACTGGGTGTGCGCAATGTCGCCGGTTTCAATGCCCGCCTTATCGAGGCGCAGAAAAACGGCGAGACGTTAACCCGTCATGTGCAGACCGGCTTTGATGATGATGGCAAACCGGTTTACGAAGACCAGCCCATTGCCAACGAGCCGCTGCCTCATATTGTGGTTGTGGTGGACGAAATGGCCGATCTGATGCTGGTCGCAGGCAAAGATGTGGAAGCCGCCATCCAGCGGCTGGCACAGATGGCACGCGCCGCCGGTATTCATCTGATTATGGCGACGCAACGCCCCTCCGTGGATGTTATCACCGGCACCATCAAGGCTAACTTCCCGACCCGTATCAGTTTCCAGGTAACCTCGAAAATCGACAGCCGCACGATCCTGGGTGAACAGGGTGCCGAGAACCTGCTGGGACAAGGTGATATGCTGTACATGGCGGGCGGTGGTCGTGTTTCGCGCGTCCATGGACCGTTCGTTTCGGACGAGGAAGTGGAACACGTGGTCAAGTTTCTCGAAGCACAGGGCACGCCCGACTTCATTGAATCCATTACCGTGGACGACGACGCATCCATGATCGATATGACTAGTGGCAATGCAAAACCGGCCGGTGATGCCCTCTACGACGAGGCCGTGGCTCTGGTTGCGCGTGAAGGCAAGGCCTCAACAAGCTTTATTCAGCGCCATCTGCAGATCGGCTATAATCGCGCCGCCCGTATTATTGAACACATGGAATCAGAAGGTGTTGTCAGCGAGGCAAATCGCGTTGGTCGACGGGAAGTGTTGATCGGTAACCACTAAGCCTGTTACATGTCGCCCATGACATGCATCTCAACACTTTCCGTACGCAGAATCCCGGCACAGTCCTGCCTGATTCTGTTGGGCCTGTTGCTATCTCTGTTTGCAGCACCGGCTTCGGCACAGGATACGCTTGCCAGCGCCACGCCTGAAGAATTTCAGATGAGCGCCGAAGACAGGGACGACGTGTCCCGCATTGAGCAGTATCTCAACGACATCAGCACCGTTCAGGCCCGGTTTGTGCAGGCATCATCCACGGGTGAGATGGCCGAGGGCGAGTTCTTTTTGTCGCGTCCCGGTGATCTCAGGATCAGCTATGATCCACCGGTGCCCATCCTGATCGTCACCAGCGGCCCTTTCCTCGTCTATTATGACAGCGAGCTGGAACAATCCACCCACATCCCCATCGTTACCACGCCCGTTGGCGTGTTGGTTGACGAAGCCATATCCCTGGACGGGGGTGAGATTCAGGTGATCGACATTTCGCGAAATGCCGGTGCCATCCGGGTCAGCCTGATCAAGACCGAAGATCCTTATGCCGGTATCATTACGCTGGCATTCACCGATGCGCCGCTGGCGCTGAGGCAGTGGACCGTCCGGGACGCTCAAGGCGTGGTCACAGAGTTTGCCCTGCTCAATCCACGATTTGGGGTCGAGATCGATCCTGAATTATTCACCTTCGTCCAGGACCTGAACTCCAACGAGCGGCGATGAGGTTGTGCAGAGAAAGAATGGTCGTCACGGTATGAGCCGGTATCCACCGGGCTCGGTCACCAGTATCTCGGCGTTTGACGGATCGGCCTCAATCTTCTGCCGTAACCGGTAAACGTGGGTTTCCAGTGTATGTGTGGTAACGCCCGCGTTGTATCCCCAGACCTCGTCCAGAAGAACATCACGCCCCACGGTCCTGTCACCAATGCGATACAGATACTTGAGAATGGCCCCCTCCTTGTCGGTGAGGCGGACTTTCTTGTTGTCTTCATTGTGCACCAGTAGCTTGGCGCTGGGCTGGAAGGTATAGGGGCCGATGGTAAACATGGCGTCATCGCTACGTTCATGTTGCCTGATCTGGGCCCGCAACCGGGCCAGCAATACACCCAGACGAAACGGCTTTGTCACATAATCGTTGGCACCGGCATCCAGACCCAGGATCGTATCCGCGTCTGTATCCGCACCGGTCAGCATGATAATGGGCGAACGCACACCATTCCGCCTCATCAGACGGCAAACCTCACGACCATCCATGTCTGGTAGCCCGACGTCCAGAATGATGACGTCGTAATAGTCACTCTTGGCCATTTCCAGGGCTTCCGCCCCGGTGCTGCCTGAAGATATGAGGAATTCTTCGTGCAACTGAAGCTGTTCGGCCAGCATCTCGATGAGCGTTGTATCGTCGTCGACGAGAAGCACGCGTTTGCCGTTACCCATTTTTCGTTCGCCTCTATCTAGCGTTTCGCGTGCTTACCGTGCGGATTGCATGCATCATTAAAACATCAACATTATATTTGTATTCACGCTACCTTTATACAATAACCATGCAAGTGACAAATTGTCAGGATGTTTTGGACCCATGAGCCGAACATTTGAACTGGTTTCAATGCCCGCGACCCGCGAGCCGAGGTCCCTGTTGTCTGTGGACCGCGCCATATCCGAGCTGCGCCGGGGCCGCATGGTTGTCATCCGCGGGCATGAGGGCCGGGCGGTGCTGATGATGGCTGCCGAGGCCGCAACAGACAATGCGTTCGCTACCCTGGCCGAAACTGCGGGGGGCAAACCCCTGCTTGCCATTACCAGCCGCCGGGCGGCCGTACTGGGGCTGAGCCGGTCAGACGGTGACGTGACACTGGTCACGCCGGTTGACGATCTCGACATTCTGGATGCGCACCGGATATCGCTGCTGGCTGACCCGACCGGCCAGCCCGATACGGCACAGACCGAGGCTTTGCTTGGATCCATCAAACATTCCGAAACCGAAACGTTCAGTTGCGAGTCCGCCGCCATCCAGCTCACAAAACAGGCGCGCCTGCTGCCATCGGCTATCGTTGCGGACATTACGGACCCCATGGCCAATGACCTGACGGCGTGGGCCGCCCGTCACGACCTGTTCGAGACGGATGCTGGCGACGTATTCCAGCACGAGAAAACCGTAGCCCGCACCCTGAGCCGGGTCAGCGAAGCCAGGGTGCCTCTGTTTGATGCCGAAAACACCCGCATCATTGCCTACCGGCCACAGGATGGTGGCCTTGAGCATCTGGCTATTGTGATCGGCGAACCAGCGAAAACAGATGCTGTGCTCGTACGGTTGCATTCCGAATGTTTCACGGGTGATCTGCTGGGCAGCCTGAAATGCGATTGCGGAGATCAATTGCGGGGTGCCATCTCGGAAATAGCCAAACAGGGATCTGGCGTTCTGTTGTATCTGGCGCAGGAAGGACGCGGTATTGGGTTGGTCAACAAACTGCGGGCCTATGAATTACAGGATCGCGGCTATGACACCCTGGACGCCAACGAGCAACTGGGCTTCGATGCGGATGAACGCGTGTATCTGCCCGCTGCGCATATGTTGCGTGAACTTGGATTCTCCCGGATCAGGCTGCTGACGAACAATCCTGACAAGGTCGCCGCCATGGCGCACTGCGGCATTGACGTATCCGAGCGGGTACAGCACGCATTTCCGTCCAATAAACACAACGAACACTATCTGGATACCAAAGTACGCCGCAGCGGGCACCTGATCTGATTCTCGGTTGATTCCGGGTTAATTCCGGCAGTTTCGTTACGTCAGGTCGGCATATTTTGCCACCTGAGCCGCTCCCAAGGCGACTACATTTACATAACGCATTGAAATTACACGCTTCTACTTTGGCATAAGCGTTGCATTGTACTCTTACGAATTACGAGAGTCGGTCCCATGCGTGATGAAGACCACATACAGTTCAGGGCAAACCCCATATTTCCGGTTTTGGCGGAACAACAGGCGGGTGCCGGAAAGATTAAAAAGGATAACGCTGCCGATGTTTTGGCGCGCCTTGACCGCGTGCGCGATGAGAAGTTCCAGTCGCCGACCGGAACACGTTACAGCGGCGAAACGGCAAACACGGATAGCAATGGGTTTACACAAGGGTCTCTGTCATTTGCCGATCTGATTGATACCATTAACCCACTTCAGCACATTCCTGTGGTTTCGACCATATACCGGACGATCACAGATGATGATATTTCTCCTGTCGCCAAGATCGCTGGTGACTCGCTGTTCCTGGGTCCAGTCGGCGCCGTTGGCGCGCTGGTCGATGTTGCCGTCGAGACCGTAACCGGGAAAGATATAGGCGAGCATGTGGTCTCCCTGTTCGATGGTAACGAATCACCGGCAACCGAGGTCGACGCGGGTGACGGCGGCGATGTTCAGAATGCTGAAATACCGGGATACGATTCTGCCAGCGGTCAATTGCTGTCTGCAACCGAGCCAGTCTTCTTTAATTCGGCATCATCAGAAAACGCCACGCCTTCGACGGTCCCGGTAGCCGGGTTTGCCGGATCGACGGAGCCGATGGCGCTGGGATCCCTGCCCTCTGATATCCTGGCGGCTCTCTACAGCGGTCAGGCTGTCCAGCCTCTTCCCGGCCAACTTCCGCCGGACATTCAGGGGGTCGCAACAAATAATGACGAGACTGAGGAAATGGCCCGCTGGGGCCTGTTTGCCGCACCAGAAGACACATCCGTTGCACCATCCGCCGCGGCGCGGGCCTATAGCGGCAACATGCTTGATCAAATGCAGGAGCCCGGTGCTGTCGGATTTCAGGGCGGCTGGTTTTCAACGGTCATGCCCGACATCGTTTCGCGATACGAACACTCAGCGACCCTGCAGCGGCAAACACATCGTCCCATTGTTGATGTACAGCAGTGATTTTCCATCAGCAATGCCGGTTTCCGTGATAGGTTAGCCCGCTATGTCATCGGCAGCCCTCACTCTCGACGTTTGTATGCCCGGAACGATACGTGTCGGACAACACGCCTTTAGGTGCGCTCTGGGGCCTGCTGGCATCGTCACATCGAAAAAGGAAGGTGACCACGCCACACCGGCCGGTTCTTTCCCCTTGCGCCGGGTCATGTACCGCCCTGACCGGCTTGAACGGCCAAAAACGGAACTGCCCATACGATCCATCCAGATGTCAGACGGCTGGTGCGATGATCCGGGCCATGCAGACTACAACCGATTGGTTGCTCTGCCTCACGATGGAAGCCATGAGGTGCTCTGGCGCGATGATCACGTGTATGACGTCGTGGTTGAAATCGGCCACAATGATGATCCCCCTACACCAGGTGAAGGTAGCGCTATTTTCATGCACGTGGCCGACGATGGGTACACATCGACAGAGGGCTGCGTGGCGCTGGCGTTGGATGACCTTTTGCAGATCCTCGAAATGGCCGGTCCGGGTTCCCTGTTGAGGATTAATCCTGCGTAATATTGATGGGTGCCCGAGCACCGAATATTGCGGTACCGACCCGCACATGGGTTGCGCCGAAACGCACCGCCACAGCGAAATCTGCACTCATGCCCATGCTCAGACCCGTCAAACCATTCCGATGCGCCATTTCACGCAGTAGCGCAAAATGCAGTGATGGTTCTTCGTCGACTGGCGGGATACACATAAGCCCCACGATGGGCAACGCCAGACTGTCCTGACACTCCACGACAAACCCGTCCAGGTCTGCCGGCAAAATACCGGCTTTCTGCGGCTCCTCACCTGTATTGACCTGAATAAACATATCGGGCCTGTGGCCGGTCTCGTCCATCATGCTGGCCAGCCGCCGCGCCAGCTTGGGGCGATCAACGGTTTCAATTACGTCGAACAAGGCCAGAGCAGGCTTCACTTTGTTGCCCTGCAGGGGGCCAATCAGATGGAGTGTTGCGTCCGGCGCGCCCTCTTTGAGGGACGGCCATTTGCCTTCTGCCTCCTGTACCCGATTTTCGCCAAACACCCGATGTCCGGCATCAATGGCCTGCTGAATGCGCGATGCCTCATGGGTCTTGCTGACGGCCACCAGTGTCACATCCGTGGCGCTTCGTCCGCCTGCTTCGGCTGCGGCTCTGATTTCGGCATGAATATGTGCAATATTCTCTGCTATGTCGTGTGCGTCGTGGCTCATGAAAGCGCCTTGTGTAGTGTTGCCCTGACTCGTTAATTCGTTACCATACGAAAAACCAGTCTGGAATGATCTTTTGGCGAACCTATCAGACCTGCGGCGGCGGCTCAATTTTGTATGTACGCCCACATCACGATTTCACCCATTGCCGCGGATCATTCTGATGAGTGACGATCAGCGGCTGCCCGACCCGATAGACGCCGTGGGCAGGCTTTTACCCGGCGAAGGACTTGTTCTGCGGCACAGAAGCGGCCCGGAAAGGCGTCGTCTGGCGCTGGCTCTGCGTCCCATATGCCGACGTTTAAAGGTCTTTTTGATTGTCGCGGCTGACCCGAGGCTGGCCATGGAGGTCAGCGCTGAAGGTATTCACCTTTCGGAAACCGATATGCGTCGCCCGGCGAAGTCCTTGTACTGGGCGCGCCAGTACGGGATGTTTGTGACTGCGGCGGCACACAATGAGGCCGCGGTCAGACGCGCCAAGGCGGCACAGGTCCACGGTATTCTGATCTCTCCGATTTATGCCACACGATCTCATCCGAAACAGCCCGGGTTGGGTATCTTGCGGTTCACTACAATGACGAGGTCTGCCGCCCTGCCCGCATACGGCCTTGGTGGCATTGATCAGACGAATTTGATGCGCCTCAGGCAAACCGGGGTGGCTGGAATCGCTGGTATTGGCGCAATTGTGAATATGGATTGAGGCGGGCAGTTTCGTGGCTTACAGGTATGGCCTGTATTGTCGGATTGGTATAAGAAGAGCGCTGCTTTAAGCCTATACAAACCAACTGAAACCCAGCGGGCAAGGAATCGTGGTACGTGACGCAAGAAACTAGTTCCCGGTACAATATAAAAGAGACCGAACAACGTTGGCGAGCCCGGTGGGAATCGAGCGGCTGTTTCAATGTCAGCGAAGATTCCTCCCTGCCCAAATACTACGTACTGGAGATGTTCCCCTATCCGTCGGGCCGCATCCATATGGGACATGTGCGGAATTATACGCTGGGCGACGTGGTGGCGCGCTATAAAAAGGCGGCGGGTTTTAATGTTCTCCACCCCATGGGCTGGGATGCTTTTGGTCTGCCTGCAGAAAACGCGGCTATCGAAAACAACGTTCACCCGGCCAAATGGACACGCGAGAATATTGCGACCATGCGCGACCAGTTGAAAACCATGGGCCTGTCCTATGACTGGTCCCGGGAGATTTCAACGTGCGAGCCCGAGTATTACAAACACGAACAAAAAATGTTCCTCGATTTCATGAAGGAAG
>JAJFID010000031.1 GCA_021775325.1 Rhodospirillales bacterium | reverse complement strand
CTGTTTGATGTCTCACACATGGGGCAGGTTCGCCTGCATGGTGCCCACGCGGCCGAAGCGCTGGAAGCTCTTGTGCCCGGGGACATCACGGCACTGGATGCCGGGCGAACCCGCTACACCATGTTCACCAATGATCAGGGTGGGATCCTTGATGACCTGATGGTTACGCAACATGGCGACTATCTGTATCTGGTCATTAACGCGGCCTGCAAGGACGCCGACATCGCACACCTGACATCAAAGCTTGCCGGATCCTGTGATCTGGAAATCATCGAGGATCACGCGCTGTTGGCCTTGCAGGGCCCTGCAGCCGTCGCGGTTATGGCTCGCTACGCACCACCTGTCCGTCATATGTCATTTATGTCGGCGGCCGAGCTGCATATTTCTGATATTCCGTGTTTTGTGACCCGCTCAGGTTACACCGGCGAAGACGGCGTCGAATTCTCGGTGCCCGTGGATGCCGTCGAGGACGTGGCCCGGCTGCTGCTGGATGAACCGGAAGTTGCTGCGGCGGGACTGGGCTCTCGCGACTCCCTTCGTCTCGAAGCCGGTCTTTGCCTTTATGGCAATGACATCACAGAAACAACCACGCCCATCGAAGCCGGATTAATCTGGTCAATTTCCAAACGCCGCCGGGAACAGGGCGGGTTTCCCGGTGCAGGTGTTGTTCAGCAACAGATTGCCAATGGCCCACCGCGAAAACGCGTGGGTATCAAGCCGGAGGGGAAAGCCCCTGCCCGCGCGCATACGGAGATCGCGGATCAGGACGGCAACATCATTGGCGAGATCACCAGTGGCGGGTTCAGCCCCACGCTCGGCGCGCCCATTGCCATGGGATATGTCGATGCCAGCCATGCGGCCATGGGCACACCCGTCAACCTGATGGTGCGCGGCAAGGCCATGCCTGCAACCGTCGCATCCGCAATTTTTGTAGAACACCGTTATTTCAGAGACTGATCAATCAACGAGAACCGACAACAAGGAGGAACAATACATGGCTATTAAATTCACAGATGATCACGAGTGGATCGATATTAATGGTGACATTGCAACAGTTGGCGTTACCAACTATGCGCAGGAGCAATTGGGCGATGTCGTTTTTGTGGAACTGCCTGACATGGGTGCCACTCTGGATCAGGGCGGCGAGTCCGGCGTAATCGAATCAGTCAAGGCCGCGAGCGAAATCTACGCGCCGGTGGCGGGTGAAATCGTCGAAGTCAACGAAGCCCTGAACGACGATCCTGCACTGATCAACTCAGCCCCTGAGGGCGATGGCTGGATGTACAAGATCAAACTGTCAGATCCCAGTGAACTGGATGACCTGATGGACAAGGCCGGGTATGACGCTCATGTGGAGGGCCTTGGTTAATGCCGCATACACCGCTCATCGAGCTTGAAAACAAGGACGATTTCATTCGCCGTCATATCGGGCCGGGTGAAGAACAGGTTGCCGAGATGCTGGACGTCATTGGCATGTCGTCTCTGGACGAACTCATCGACAAAACAGTACCCGCATCCATCCGCAGCACCGAAACCCTGCAGGTTCCGGAAAGCAAAAGTGAACGGTATACGCTCAGCGTCCTTCGGCGCATGAGTGACCGAAATCAAGTCTATATTTCAATGATTGGCATGGGATATTACGGCACGGTCATTCCAAATGTTATCCTGCGAAACGTGTTGGAAAATCCAGGCTGGTATACGGCTTACTCGCCGTATCAGGCCGAGGTTTCCCAGGGCCGACTTGAAGCGGTGCTCAACTTCCAGCAGGTCATTATGGACATGACGGGCATGGACATTGCCAATGCTTCTCTACTCGACGAAGCAACGGCTGCCGCCGAAGCCATGTCCATGGCACATCGTGTTTCCAAGAAAAAGGGCTGCGACGCGTTCTTTGTGGATTCCAACTGCCACCCGCAGACCATTGCTGTTGTCCAGACCCGGGCGTCGCTGGCTGACTTTGAAATTATTGTCGGTGATCCGTGGACCGACATGGTTGCTGACGATGTGTTTGGGGTCCTGTTGCAATATCCGGGATCAAAAGGCGACGTGCGCGATCCGGAACCCGTCATCAAAACAGCACACGACGCAAAAGTCATCGCCTGTGTGGCGACGGACTTGCTGAGCCTGGCGTTATTGAAACCGCCGGGCGAGATGGACGCAGATATCGTTGTCGGGTCATCCCAGCGGTTTGGCGTTCCGATGGGTTATGGTGGTCCGCATGCGGCGTTCTTTGCCACCAAAGATGCCCACAAACGTCAGGTTCCCGGCCGCATAATCGGCGTATCCACAGACTCACAGGGAAAATCCGCACTGCGCATGGCATTGCAGACCCGCGAGCAGCATATCCGCCGCGAAAAGGCTACCAGTAACATTTGTACAGCCCAGGTCCTGTTGGCCGTTCTGGCTGGGTTCTATGCCGTTTATCACGGCCCTGATGGAATTCGCCGCATCGCCTCAAAAGTTCACCGCATGACCCGTATTCTGGCCGCCGGACTGGGCGAGCTGGGAATCGAAGTTGTCAATGATGTGTACTTCGACACGCTCAAAATCAGGGTTCGCGGACAGGCGGGTCGTATCGCCGCGAAGGCCCGGGAATCCCGCATCAACCTTCGCGTTATCGATGCTGATCATCTGGGCATTTCTCTGGATGAAACAACCCGCCGTCGCAACCTCATGGCGCTGTGGAAAGTGTTCGATTCCAAGGCCGCCAGCAAACTGGTCATCGACGATCTGGATGATACGGTGGATAAAGTCATCCCCGATACGCTGCAGCGTTCCAGCAGTTTTCTGCAACACCCGGTTTTCAGTCTCTATCACGCCGAAACAGAAATGCTGCGCTATCTACGCTGGCTGCAAGCCAGAGACATCGCCCTTGATCGGGCCATGATCCCGCTGGGCTCATGCACCATGAAGCTGAATGCCACCACCGAAATGATTCCTGTGACGTGGCGCAACTTTTCTGCCCTGCACCCCTTTGTGCCACTGGATCAGGCACAAGGTTATCAGCAGTTGTTTGAGGAACTGGAAGAGCAGCTTTGTGAAATCACTGGCTTTGATGCCATGTCCCTGCAACCCAATGCAGGCTCACAAGGAGAGTTTTCGGGTCTGGCGGTGATCCGCCGCTATCATGAATCACGTGGCGATCATACCCGTAACGTCTGCCTGATTCCGGCATCGTCACACGGCACCAACCCTGCCAGCGCCCATATGGCTGGTATGAAGGTTGTGGTTGTGGGAACCGATCCGGGCGGCAACGTGGACGTGGCTGATCTGAAAGCCAAGGCCGCTGAACACGCGGATAACCTGGCCGCACTGATGATCACGTACCCGTCCACCCACGGCGTGTTCGAGGAGGCCATCGTTGATATCTGTGCCACCATACACGAGCATGGCGGTCAGGTTTATCTGGATGGTGCCAACATGAATGCCATGGTCGGCCTGGCTCAACCCGGCAAGTTCGGTGCGGATGTCATGCACCTGAATTTGCACAAGACTTTTGCTATCCCCCATGGCGGTGGCGGTCCCGGTATCGGACCCATCGGCTGTCGCACCCATCTGGCCCCGTTCCTGCCTGACCACGTGGTCGTGGAGGGTGTCAATCCGGCCGAAGGTGACGACGGTACAATCGGAACTATTGCGGCGGCACCCTGGGGTTCAGCCAGCATCCTGCCCATTTCATGGTCCTATGTGACCATGCTGGGGCCGGAAGGGCTGAAGCAGTCCAGCAAGATTGCTATCCTCAGTGCCAATTACATCGCCAAGCGGCTCGATCCCCATTACCCGGTTCTCTACACGGGCAAAAACGGAACCGTCGCCCACGAATGTATCATCGACCTGAGACCCATCAAGGAAAGCTGCGGAATCACCAACGAGGACGTTGCCAAACGACTGGTGGATTATGGTTTCCATGCGCCAACAATGTCATTTCCGGTGGTGGATACACTGATGATTGAGCCCACGGAATCGGAAGCCAAACGGGAACTGGATCGTTTCTGTGACGCCATGATCAAGATCAGGGCCGAAATCAGCGATATCGAGAACGGCAAGGCCGATGCGGAAGACAACCTGTTGCGCAATGCGCCGCATACGCATGACCTGCTGTTAAGCGCCTGGCCGCACCCCTATCCAAAGGAAGTAGCCTACTTCCCGCTGGCCTCAAACCGTGAAGACAAGTACTGGCCGCCAGTGGGCCGGGTCGACAATGTGCTGGGCGACCGGGTGCTGATCTGTTCCTGCCCGCCTATGGAAGCCTACGAGGAGGCGGCAGAGTAGACGTTTCGCACGCAACATCGCTCATTCGAACAATCAGAGCGACCAAAAACAAGAGCCGACCCTGAAAACGGGGTCGGCTTTTGTTATTCCGCCTCATACACCCTAGTCTCGTCAATTCTGCCCGGTTTCGGACAATATCCAGTCGCGAAAGGCGCTGGTATTGCGCCGGCTCCTGGCATCGGGCTGATAGACCAGATAGTAAGAGCCATCCAGTTCAATTGAACGTCCAAAAAGATGGACGAGCCTGCCCTGTGAAATTTCGTCCTCAAGAAGAGCCTCAGCGCCCAGTGCAACTCCCTGTCCTTCAATCGCGGCCTGATGAACCACGTTCGGGTCATCCATCGCTATGTTCTTACTCGACTTCACGGTACCCGCACCGGCGGCGGTCAACCAGTCGTGCCATAAGGGGTGGTTGCTCTCATGCAGAAGCGTATGTTGGCAGAGGTCTTCAATCTCCTGAAGCGGAGAGCATTTCGAAATCAACGCGGGACTACAAACGGCGATGATGTGACCCGGGATCAAATGTTCAGCGGCCAGCCCTGCCCAGCTACCACGACCCCATACAATAGCAAGATCGATATCCTGGCGGTTGAATGCAACCTCCTCATTCGTCAGATGTAGATGCATTTCAATGTCCGAATGCCGGGCCGAGAAATCGCCGAGCCGACGTGTTAACCATCGGGCTGCGAAGTATGGCCTGACGCTGATACGTAACGGGCCAGTGCCACTACCATGACGTAGCGCGTCGACGGTTTCCTGAACACGTTCAAAGGACTCCCGCAGCACGGCATATAGCTGTTCGCCTGCGTCGGTCAGGCGTAACTGGCGTGTTAAACGCGTAAACAGACGGACACCAAGATCGATCTCCAATGCCTTGACCTGATGGCTGACCGCTGACTGGGTCACAAACAGTTCCTGAGCCGCAATTGTGAAACTCAAATGGCGGGCGGCGGCCTCGAATGCCCGAAGCGCAACCGGTGATGGACTGTTACGGCTCATAGGAGAAGTATACATGAATTCAATTAATGCAATACCACAATTTTTATCGTTTGTGGGCCGTACCTAAAAGGTGAAACGCTCACGAACCAATGGATTTATTGAGAAATTTACATGAATAAAACTGGGCTATGTGAGCTTTTGCCAAACCATGAATTTGCGATCGGAAGGTTGGTCTGATGGCCCTCCCAACCCGACGCATTCTTCGTTCAGTCCTGTTGCTGGCCGTTCCGGTGGCAGCCATCATGGTGGGCGCATACGTTTATGGCCTCGGTGGCCGGTTTGTCTCAACGGACAACGCCTATGTACGAGCCGATGTCATCGCAATCAGTTCGGAAATTGACGGTCGTATCGCCCGCGTCTTCGTAGAAGACAACGCGTTTGTGGAAGCGGACCAGATGTTGTTCGAAATCGACCCAAAGCCGTTTCTGCTCAAACTTGCAGCAGCCGAAGGTGATCTGGCGATAGTCCGACAGCGCATTGAATCTCTGCGCGCCCAATACAGGGAAAGCGTAACCAGTGTAACCACCGCGAATGAACGCGTCCGCTACCTGCAACAGGAGTACGACCGTTTACGTGAACTGGCAGACAAGGGGCACAGCACGATAGCGGGGCTGGATGAAGCGGAGCATGACCTGATCACGGCACGCCAACAGGTCCATACACTGGAGCAGCGAAAACTCATGGTCGTCGCGGACCTCGGCGGGCGGGCAGACATGCCTGTAGAAGAACACCCCACCTACAGGCGCGCGCTTGTGGCACTGGATCAGGCGGCGCTTGATCTGGAACGGACAAAAGTCCGTGCGCCAACTTCCGGGTACGTTGGTGAGATGACGCTTGAACCCGGTGAGCAGATTGAAATCGGCGACACGTTGTTCCCGCTGATTTCGTCTGGTGCCCCCTGGGTAGAGGCCAACATGAAAGAAGTGCACATGACCCACATCATGGTCGGTCAACGTGCCCTGGTGGAAATTGACAGCTATCCCGATCATGTATGGGAGGCTTCGGTCGCCAGCATCAGTCCGGCGACAGGTGCCGAATTTGCCCTGTTGCCAGCCCAAAATGCAACCGGCAACTGGGTCAAGGTGGTTCAGCGTGTACCCGTCAAACTCATGCTGGATGTAAAACCCGATATGCCGACCCTGCGCGCTGGCATGACAGCCACCATCGAAATCGACACCGGGCAGGAACGTCGCCTGGATGTCTTTATTGCGCGCGTGCGCGCGGGCACCTGGGATGAGCGTTGATGTAATCCAGTCAGATGTGATTGAGCCGACGGCGGGGGTTCGACGCACGTTGATTGTTCTTTCCGGTATTGGCGGCAGTGCCGTCTATGAATTTACCTGGTCTATTGCCGGTGTGGGCCTGCCCCACATGCAAGGCTCATTCTCCGCGACACCCGATCAAATTGCCTGGGTCATGACCGCCTTCATTATGGGAACAGTGATCACGATTGCCTGCACCGGATGGTTAAGCGACCGATTTGGTACCAAGCGTGTGTTCCTGACTTCCATTGCCGGTTTTGGCGTCAGCCTGTTCATGTGCGGTATTGCCACGACGCTGCATGAAGAAATTGCATGGCGGTTGATACAGGGGATATTTGGTGCCACGCTTCTGCCGCTCGGCCAGTCCATCACTGTTGCGGCTTATCCGCCGGACCGCCATGGCGCGGCAACAGCGGTCTGGACCATGGGTGTTATCGGTGGCGGAATCATGGGTCCGGTCATTGGTGGCGTCGTCGTGGAATTCATGAGTTGGCCATGGATGTTTTTTTTAAATATACCCATTGCATTTGTTGCGTTTTTTGTTGCCCTCGCCGTGCTGCCGGATACCAAACCGGACCCTGATGTTCATCTAGACGCCTTCGGCCTCGCAACAATTATTGTTGCAGCCACGGCCTTCCAGATTCTTTTTGGCCGTGGTGAACGCCTCGACTGGTTTTCGTCAGGCGAAATCATCATTGAGTGCGCCATCGGCGTTTTGGCGCTCTATCTGTTTGTTGTGCATTCCCTCACCACAGACCGGCCATTCTTTCGCCCCGCCCTGTTTCGTGATCGAAACTACAGCCTTGGCCTGATTGCCGCTATGGCCAATGGTGCCATCGCGACCTTACCACTTGTCGTTCTGCCGTTGATGCTGGAACAGATGGCTGGTTATCCGGTTCTCGAAGCTGGCATTTTGCTGTTCCCTCGCGGTATTGGACTGATCGTCGTGTCACTGATCGTCGCACGTTATGATCACCACCTGCCACCGCGATATGTGATGTTGTTCGGCTTTGCACTGACCCTTGCATCGGGTTATGCCATGACTGGATGGACTGCAGACGTGAGCGCAACAGAAGTCATCTGGACAAATCTGGTGCAGGGGGCCGGGGCGTCAGCCATGTTCATTTCCATCAATGCATTGGCATTTTCGACGCTCAAAGCCGAACTGAAGACCGAAGGGTTCGCGCTCTATTACACCGTCCTGTTCGCGGGAGCCACGATAGGTATCGCCGTTATTGTTGGGGTGTTTACGCGTATGACACAGGTGGCAACCTCTGTCGTTGGCGCTCACATCAACCCGTTTAATGAACGTTTTCGGATCCTGGACTTGCCGGAAATCTGGGATCACACTGACGTCGCCGGGCTGGCAGCGCTCCAACAGCAAGTTGCCGTGCAGGCACAGATGATCAGCTACAGCGACAGTTTTGTTGCAGCCGCGGCAATCTCCCTTGTGGCGCTTCCAATCGCATTCCTGTTCCGCGATCCCCCACCCGAGAGCCAGCAAACGTAATCCGAACAAACACAGCTACTCATGAACATTGTGGCGTGCAAAAGACGTCATCAGGGTGGTCAGTTGGACCGATCAGAACACGGACAGTTTGGTTTTGGTTGTGAACAATTCCAATACTTTCGCGCCGACACGTGAATTACCAATCGCGTCGAGTTCCGGTGACCAGACGCAAATTGACAGCACGCCCGGAATAACCCCGACGATACCACCTCCAACGCCGCTTTTGGCAGGAATACCAACGCGATAGGCGAAGTTTCCAACCGCATCGTATAGTCCACACGTCAGCATGACCGCATTGATTCTTTTTGCCCGCCTGGCCGGAACCAATTTTTCGCCGGAAATTGGCGACGTCCCCCTGTTAGCGAGATGGAGGAACGCGCGAGCCGTATCGGTACACGACATGGCCAGCGCGCATTGATGGAAATAGACGTCGAGGACGTCCTCTACATTGCAACGAAGATTACCATGGCTCTTGAGGAAATAAGACATAGCGAAATTAAGATGGCCATACTCCTTTTCCGACATGGCGACTTCCTCGTCGTATTGCACAGCCGGATTTTGTGACAGATGCCTGACATACTCCAGCATTGTTCGCCCGGCGTTTTGATCATATGAAACGACGGTATCCGTCGTCACCAGGGCTCCGGCATTAATGAAGGGGTTTCTGGGAATGCCTCGCTCTTTCTCCAACTGAACAAGAGAATTATATGGGTTGCCCGACGGTTCGCGACCAACCCTGGTCCAAAGCTTTGCACCTTCCAACTTTAGAGCCAGGGATAGGGCAAAGACTTTCGAAATGCTCTGAATGGAAAACGGTTCTTCTGAGTCACCGAACCTGAACTCGTCTCCCTCAACCGTCGCTACGGTGATTCCGAATTTCTTCGGCGGCACTCTGGCCAGAGCAGGAATGTAATCGGCGACCTTGCCCTTACCGAACTCGCGCTGGACCTGCTGACCGATATTTTCCAGAATACGTTGGTAGTTCATGTTTCATACACTTTGGTGAAGTTTACGAATTGTCTGCTGTGAGACGAGAAGCCGCAGTTTGTCTCAGAGAAACCCCTCCCCTTCACCGTTGCCGTCGGCACCCCCATCCTCGGGCGCGCCGAACAGGTCGGCGACATAGGCGAACTCCTTGCGCAAACCGCGCCGTTCCAGCAGTTTCTTTTGGGCACCGTCAGGGAAGTCGGTGAAATTGATGAGGTTCTTCTCGATCAGAATATCCACCAGATCCTCCATGACGCGGGCCAGCGCCAGATCGGAACTGACCCACTCACCAGCCGCCTCGGCATTCGGCACGGTATTGCGCAGAAACGCCACCAGTTCCGCGTTTTCGGCGTCCACTTCCTCACCGCCTTCGACGGCCTGATTGTAAACCCCGGCGATGTTGCCTTCCGGATCGCGGACGATGAACGGCATGTCGGATACTCCTGCTCAGTCTGATTGAAGGCTGAGTGTAGCCGACCCGGAGAGCACGTCAAAGCGCCTCCCACCAGAGATTCAGGCCGTTTCGGTCAATCTGTCCAGATACCAGCGTACAAACTCGTTAGTCCCTGCCTCGTGACGGGAGTATGGGCCGGGCTGATACTTGCGGGACAGGACACCTGCATGGTTGTCCTCGATGATGGTCTTGTCAGCGATGGTGGTTTCGTCCCACATCCAGATCATTTTCGCCGTATCAAGGTTCTTGCCTTCCTCAGCGTCGGCATGAACCAGCCAGATCAGTTCCACATCCGTATACACTGCGTCACGGGGAATGAAACGGAACAGAGTGGCAAAGTCATTGGTCGCCAGCATGGTGAAAAACGGATTGAGTGTTACACCGGTGTAACCGCCATCCCAGTCGTTGAACTTGCCCATGAGCGGCGCCGCCGGTGTGCCGTCTCTGGTCTCGGAAAGATACCCCGGCTTGATGCCGGTGCGGCTGGCACCACGCAGGAATGGTGTGTTCTCCTCTTCCTCTGACCGACCTGAAGGATGCCCCATGGAATCCGCCAGTTTGTTGAACGCATCAAGTTGTGGTTGATAATCGATCAGAGATTCAATAGGGCCGGATCCCTCACCGCCGCCAAGGGCCAGAACGTAATCCTTGGGATGCACTTCACAATATTCGGGGTGTGCGGGCAGGCAGTGATAACATTCATAGAAATTTTCCATGACCAGTTTCCAGTTGGCCTCGGTCGGATAGGATGCCCGGTGGCCAATCTTGGCATTGGGCAGACCATGAACTTCAAGAAATGACAGCATGGGTGCCATCTGTTCATGAAAATCCGGCGGCGTGCCCTGAGTCAGGTTGACAAAAATCAGGCCTTCACAGACCTCAATGTGGCAGGCGTGCAGGCTGTAATCATCGGCGTTGAAGTCGTCGGACATGAGCCGGGCTGCCTTCAGGCTGCCGTCCAGATCATAGGACCAGGCATGATAGGGACAGCGCAGCAGGCGCACGTTGCCCTGCGCCTCGCGACAGATGCGTGACCCACGGTGACGACAGACGTTGTAAAAGGCTCGAATTTCCCCATCCCGCCCGCGAATGACAATGATGGACTCATCGGCCAGTTCAAACAGAAAATAATCTCCCGGATCGGGAATTCGGGAGATGTGATCAACCAGATGCCACGCCGGAATGATGACACGTTCCAGATCTGCCTCGAAGACGTCAGGCTCCAGATAGAATGCCTTGTCCATGGAAAAACCGTCAGTGTGATCCTTGATCAGGGTATACAGATCAACACCATTAGCGCGCGCCATTATCTTTTGCTCCATTGTGAAGTTTGTTACAGGTTAGTGGGAGCAAACTATCGGAAACCGCGGTGAACGAAAATGTCCCTTTTTGGGCATCCTGCCGCGAGTAACGGTTTACGTAACCGCCGGTTGCCCGCCTGACCCCGTACGTATATGCCTATAATAATGCCACAACATGACCGCCGCAGTGGAGCGCCAGGGTCGCCAGCGTTCGCCGATCACGTCCATTTCCGGGATGGTCGGACGCGCGGGCAAACCCAGCAGTTGGCCTGCCGCCTCGGCTACGGCCAGATCACCGGCGGGCCAGATATCGGGCCTACCCAAAGCAAACATCAGATAGATTTCCGCCGTCCAGCGGCCGATCCCCTTGATCTGGGTCAGCGCAACCTCAACCCGCTCGTTGCTCATACGTGGTAATTTGTGCAACTCGACCGTGCCGTCGGTGACGGCCGTTGCCAGCGCTATACCGTAACGGGCCTTGGCACCGCTGAACCCGCACTGGCGCAATCCATCCTCGCCCGCATGCAAAATAATATCAGGAGTCACCTGACCCAGCGATTCTACCAGCCGCCGCCAGATGGCAGCACCGGACTGGGTGGAAACCTGTTGATCCACAATAATCCTGAGCAGCGTGGCAAAACCCGGCTCCAATCCTCGTGGCTGAGGCATTCCGGCAAGCTCATGGACCCGCCGCATGTGTGGGCAGGTGGTAATTAGCTTTCGCAGTCCGGGTCGTTTGGGCCGCGCCATGGTGCCAGAGACTTTCTATCCGGAAATAATCTGGCGAGGATGCCACGGAAACGGCACGTCGACGATCACTATTTCGGCGGCGTCTACGGCAACGATTTCCAGGCACTCTTCTTCTGTTGAGCTGAGACCGGAGCGTTCCGGTACAGGCGTCCCGTTGACCACCAGATTTCCTTTTGCCGGAACCAGATAGGCCGCACGTCCTTCACCCATAAAATGGCTTACAGTCTGACCGGCTGTAAGGGTGGCACACAGCAACGCCGCGTCCTGATGGATCATCAACGCCTCTGAATCCGCGTCACGGTCCCGGCCTGATGCCAGCACGGTAAGTTGTGCGTCGCGGGCGGCATGAGGAAACTGACGGGCCTCCCAGCGCGGCGCGTAACCCCGTTTGTCCGGATACACCCAGATCTGGAACAAAGTAGTGTCTTCGGATTCCTGATTGTATTCCGAATGCACGATACCTGTCCCGGCGCTCATGACCTGAACGTCACCGGCTACGGTACGGCCTTGGTTGCCCAGCGAGTCCTCATGACTGATGGCACCGGAGCGCAGGTAGGTGATGATTTCCATATCCTGATGAGAGTGCATGGGAAAACCACCACCAGCCTTGATCATATCGTCGTTCCAGACCCGCAGCGGCCCCAGACCCATCCGTGATGGATCATGATACTCAGCGAAGCTAAAATGGTGGCGGGCATGCAGCCAGCCGTGATTGGCTTCGCCAATGTTTTCAAGTGGTGTGACGTTAATCATGGACTCAAAACCTCCCGGCCATGGCGTTCCGCATAATCCAGTTCCGGGCCCACCGGCACGATACCCGTCGGATTGACTGTAGTATGCGAGCGATAGTAGTGACCCTTGATATGATCCATACTTACCGTGCCCGCTACACCGGGTGATTGATAAAGCTCACGGGTGAAGTTCCAGAGATTGGGGTAATCAACCAGTCGGCGGATGTTGCATTTGAAATGGCCCACATACACCGGATCGAAGCGGATCAGGGTTGTAAACAGGCGCCAGTCCGCCTCGGTGATCTGCGCACCTGTGAGGTAGCGCTGGCGTGACAACCGATCTTCCAGCCAGTCCAGGGATTCGAACAGTTCGCGTACAGCATCTTCATAGGCGGTTTGCATGGTGGCAAATCCGGCCTTGTAAACGCCGTTGTTGACGGTGTGATAGATACGCTCGTTCACGGCATCAATCTCAGCCCGGAGGTGTTCCGGATAATAATCGTGGTCCTTGCGAACGCCGGGCAATCCGTCAAAGGCGGTATTGAACATGCGGATAATTTCCGCTGATTCATTGCTGACGATGGTGCCCTGCTTTTTGTCCCACAGAACCGGCACCGTCACCCGCCCCGTGTACGCGGGGTCAGCCAGCGTGTAGATATCACGCAGGAATTCCACGTTGTTGACTGTATCCGGAATGCAGCCCGACCCGTCTGAAAATGCCCAGCCGTCTTCGGCCATAAGTGGGTCGACAACAGACACGCTGATCATGTGTTCCAGGCCCTTGATCGCGCGAAAGATCATGGTTCGGTGCGCCCACGGACAGGCGTTGGAGATATAGAGATGGTACCGGTCGGTTTCTGCGGCGAAACCACCCTCGCCGCTCAGCCCGGCAGAGCCATCTGCCGTAACCCAGTTGCGGAAGGCGCTGTCCTTGCGAACGAATTTGCCGCCTGTTGACGTGGTATCATACCAGTCATCGCGCCAAATTCCGTCTATGAGTTTTCCCATGATCTTTCCTTAAGTGTTCAGAGAGTAACGGTAGCCTTACGCTTCCTGATTGTGAATACCCGGCAACCAGTGGGGCAGTTTAACGGCCATGGAACCCGCACCAAGCAGGGCCTGAACCAGCACGGCGACCGTCAGGAATACAGGGTACTCCCATCCACCGCCCTCAGCCGAAAACACCCAGCCGTTTGGCAGGTGCACCCAGGTCGCACCCAGCAACACCGGTACCAGTGCCAGCGACACCAGGCGAACATAAGCGCCGAGAACCAATGCCGACCCTCCGGCCAGTTCGGCCGCGATCACCAGATAGGCCATGAAGCCGGGGAATCCGACCGATTCGAAAAACCCAATTGTGCCCGGAATGGTGAACACCAGAACCTTCAACAGGGCGTGGGAGATAAACATGATGCCGAGCGCCAACCTCAGAACGAGCGCGCCGTGTTGCATACGGTTTTCTTCAGACATGGGAATACTCCTTCGGTTTTGGGTTGTTCTGATGATCAGGCCGCCTGTGCGATCTGTGATTCGATGATGGTGTTGATTTCTGCTTCAGCCGCGTCACGACCTTCGGTGCCGCCCGCAACGCCCTCGGCATGGACAAAAGTCACATCGTCCAACCCCAGAAACCCGAGTACGGTACGCAGAAAAGGTTCCTGCATGTCCATATGGGCGGC
Source organism: Rhodospirillales bacterium (assembly GCA_021775325.1). GTDB lineage: Bacteria > Pseudomonadota > Alphaproteobacteria > Rhodospirillales > Casp-alpha2 > JABJGO01. The sequence continues at coordinate 9,784 of JAJFID010000031.1, read as the reverse complement.
GGGTGAGTCTCCCTGATACCGGCCACCTCTGGCGGTCATGACAAATACCTTTCGGCCACCCAATGCGCCGACCGGGCCGTTTTCTGTGTAGTTAAAGGTGCGACCGACCCGCGCCAGATGATCGATCCAGGCCTTGAGGCCTGACGAAACACCGAAGTTATGCATGGGGGAGCCAATGACAATGATGTCCGCAGCTTCGGCCTCGTCCACGATGGTATCGGACAATTCGAGAACCTCGTTCTGTTCATCCGAGCGCTGTTCGGGTGGTGTGTAGTAAGCACCAATCATGTCCTGATCCACATGAGGAATGGGGTTTAGGCCCACATCGCGGTGTGCAATGTTTGTCTCAGGTGATGCAGCCAACCAGGCGTCTGTGAATTGTTCGGTCAGGGCACGGCTGATGCTGCCATCGGGGTTGGGGCTGGAATTGACGACGAGAATCGTACTCATGGGATGTCTCCGGTTGCTGTTTTGAGATGATAAATGCGCTTGACCGGAAATATAATTGGGTGCCTTTAATTGCACAATTAGTCTATATTGAATTATACTGTTTCCTATACAGAAACAATTAGGTGTTTCAATGGAATCTCTAGGCGGTATTCAAGCCTTTGCCCGTGTTGTCGAAGTGGGCAGTTTTACAGGCGCAGCGGCGGCGTTGGGGCAGACCAAGTCGTCTATCTCCAAACAGGTGGCAAAACTCGAGGACCGTCTCGGTGCACGCCTGCTGCACCGGACCACGCGGCGCATGAGCCCCACCGAGGTTGGGCTGGCATTCTACGAGCGCTGCCAGCGTATCATCGCGGAACTGGACGATGCGGAACGGTCGGTCATGGAGCTACAGCAGACGCCGCGCGGCCTGTTGCGGATCAACGCGCCCATGAGTTTTTCCATCCGCCATCTGGCACCCGTGATCTCAGATTTCATGAAACTGTATCCGGATTTACAGGTGGACCTGGAACTCAACGACCGGGTCGTCGATGTGGTGGAAGAAGGATACGATCTGGTCATCCGCATAACAAAACTGCCGGACTCCACGCTGATCGCCCGCAAACTGGCGCCATTCCGCAATATCGTCTGTGCCAGTCCGGAGTACTGGGCAATCCATGGTCGTCCGAAGACGCCGGACGACCTGCGGCATCACAACTGTCTCATATACAAGTATCTTTCCAGCAGCAGCGAGTGGTCGTTTGTAGGGCCCGACGGCCAGGCCAACAGTGTCCGCATATCCGGCGCATTTACCGCCAACAATGGCGACGTGTTACTAGCCGCCGCCCGACAGGGCCTCGGCGTGCTGGCAACACCATCCTTTATCTCATGCGATGACCTGAGGGCCGGTTTTCTGGAGCCCGTTCTGCTGGACTACACCACCGTCGACGCCAGCATCTACGCGGTCTACCCGCACAACCGTTACCTGTCTGCCAAGGTACGCCTGTTTGTGGATTTCATGATCGAACAGTTCGGGCCAAACCCGACATGGGATCAGGTGTGCTGACGTTTGGCGCTACACGGGAATTGACACAAACTTCATACAAAACCTTACAATAATCTTACTCCATCCCCATGTGTAAGAGACTAGAATTTCAAGTCACCAAAAGGCTTGATTGTAATTTTGTATACCACGTGGGGATTTACTCATGAACGCGCACAGCAGCTTGCCCGCATACAATGTTCAGAACCTTCGGGTGCTGATCATCGATGAACACGAACACTTACGCACAGTCGTCTGTGACGTGCTCCGAAATCTGGGCATCCGTAACATCCGGGAAGCCGATACCATCGAACAGGGTTACAGGCGGTTTGGTGATATTGACCCGGATATCACGTTCATCGACTGGACGCCGGAATTTGATGGCATCGGGCTTTTGAAGAAGATTCGAACCGACCCTGATAGCCCCAACCAATTCGCTGCGGTGGTTGTGATGACCGGCTACTCCGAGGCCTATCACGTGCAGTTTGCCCGCGATGCAGGCATGGACAGCTATCTCGCCAAACCTGTATCTGCAGAAACTATTTACAAGCACATCGTTTCTCTTATCGATAACCGAAAGAGTTTCGTACGGTCTGGTGGTTTTTTTGGTCCTGACCGGCGTCGCAAGAAACCGCAGGAATACGTCGGTGAAGACAAGCGTACCTGACGCTCCTGATCAGTGAAACACAGGGATCATGTTTTGACAGCAGGAATTGCGCAGGACAGGATGTCCGCATGAACAGCAAACCTATCATCGTTTGAGACCGGAATCATGACCAGACGCATCGCAGTCGTCGGTGGTGGTATCATCGGTTCTAGTGTGGCCTGGCATCTGGCGTCGCGGAACCTTGGTGACATCCATCTGTTTGAACGCGATCAGCTTGGCTCCGGCACCACTTGGCATTCGGCGGGCAACATCACCTGGAAGCCCGTTGATGACAATGACGGGCCTGTCCTCTATCTGCTGGATCTGATTGCGGGTCTTGAGGACGAAACCGGCCTGACGTCCGGATGGCGCGAGACCGGTCGTTTGTTCCTCGCCCGCGATGCTGACACGCTGGAGTCATACTCAGCGTTCCATGAGGCGGCACTCGAGCGCGATTTCCCGGCGCTCATGCTGAGCCCCCAGGAAGCCGCCGGGCATCACCCGCTGCTCGATGCGTCGGCGTTACATGGGGCATGGCTCAACCCCCTTTCCGGTCACCTGAATCCGGCCGATCTTGTTGCCCTGTATGCGCGATCGGCCCGAAATTTGGGCACGCATCTTCACGAACAGAGCCGCGTTACCGAACTGATTTCAACAGGCGGTCGGATGACGGGGCTGGTGTGCAACGGCGAAACACTCGGCTTTGATGATATTGTCGTTTGCGGGGGATTGTGGTCCGCCGATTTGGTCGCGAACCACGGTGTAAAACTGGCGCAAGGTGGGTGCGAGCACTTCTATATCATTCTGGATGTAGATCCCCGACTCAGTTCAACAACACCCTCATTCCTGTCTTCGGCTGACATGATTTATGGCCGTGAAGAAGTCGGCGGTGTTCTGCTCGGGTGTTTTGACGAGAATGCCGACCTCATCGAAACATCCGATCTGCCTGATCCGTTTTCTTTTTCACTGCTCGACGAAAACTGGGACAAATTTGCACCCTATTTTAAAGGCGCGGCGGAACTGTTTCCAGCGTTCCTTGACGCCCCCGTTCGTCGGTTCGTGAACGGTCCGGAGGCATTCACGCCCGACGGCAACCCGTTTATCGGTGCGCCGGACGGTATTGACGGACTATGGCTGTGTACGGGCATGAACTCTCACGGCGTGACGATCTCGGGCTCCTCAGGCCACATTATTGCCGACATGATTGCTGGCGAAGAACCCCGGTTTTCCGCGAAACCCTATGCACCGGGGCGCTTTGGCAGCATGGTGCATGACGATTCGTGGCTCAGAAAACAGATATCAGATTCGCCCAGCGGCTACTACCGGCAGGTGAACCCACACGTGTAGACATCATTCACTCGGCCGCCAGGCGTTCGACGCGGCGGTCACGCACGACGGTCACGCGATGCATGCGCCGGTAATGGGGCATATAGTCGGCCACGGCGTAGTGCATGGTGCAGCGGTTGTCCCACATGGCCAGTGAGTGATCGCGCCAACGGAACCGTACCTGAAACTCCGGCTGGCTCATATGATCAAACAAGTATCCCAGCAGGCGTCGACTATCGGTGGCCCGCAGACCCGATATATGCACTGTAAAGCCATCGTTTACAAAGATGAACTTACGCCCGGTTACGGGGTGGGTTCGAATGACCGGATGGATCGCCGAACCAAAACGCTGGTGCGCAGCAACGAGTTTTTCGGATCCCGTTTCACTGACCGCGAAATTGTTCCGGAAATCACCCATATCATGCACGGCGGTGAGGCCTTCCAGATAACCCTTCATGTCATCGGGCAATGCATCATAGGCCTCATAGAGGTTGCACCACATGGTGTCGCCGCCTGTTTCCGGCACCTTGCTGGCCCACAGGATGGAGGCAAAAGGTGGATCCTGTTTGAAGGTTAAATCCGTATGCCAGCCATCCGTGTCCGGTGGGCGTGAGCCATCATTTTCGAGCAGTACGACGTTCTCATGCGTGCCCACCTGGGGATAAACCGGGTGCGGCGGTTCCGGCTCACCAAACGACCGGGCAAAATTCAGATGGTTTTCCGGGCTAATATCCTGTTCCCGAAAGAAAATCACCAGATGTTTCATCAACGCATCATAGATCGCGTCGAGCGTTGACGGGCTGAGCAGTTTCGACAAATCAACACCCGATATTTCAGCGCCGATGGTTGGTGTGACAGGCGCAATTTTCAACACGAAATTGGTCATCTTCTCCTCCATGAAGCATGATTAAAACGATTGCCTATGCGTGGATAATACCGCTTGAAAGCAACATTCCAGCACGATATTTTGAATTTAAGATACAAGGAATAGTTATGCCTAATTTACGTCAACGGCTGCCACCAATGGCAACACTGGTCGCGTTTGAGGCATCGGCTCGACTGGGCAGTTTCACCAGAGCGGCGGCGGAGCTGAACCTGACCCAGGCTGCCGTAAGTCGACAAATTCGAATCATGGAAGACAACATGCAAAGCCGCCTGTTCGAGCGTCGGCGGCACGATGTCTCCCTCACCGAATCAGGTCAACGTCTGGCAGCAAGCGTCAGCGTCTCGCTGCGCTCCATTGCCGAGACTGCTGACGCCATTCGCAATGCTCCCGCAGGCGATAACGGCGTCACGGTGTTTTGTGAAATGGCCCTGGCGTCGCATCGCCTGATCCCGAGACTCGATGCGTTCAGCCACCAACATCCTGATGTTCAATTGAAAATACTGACATCGAATCAGTCACTGGAGACCGTCGGCGAGCCTGTTGACGTGGGATTGCAGTTTGGTAAACGCGACAGCAAACGGTTTGAAACCATCGACATATGCGGCGACACAGTTTTTGCCATCTCCGCACCTGCCCTGCTGGATCAGATCGACGGTCCAATCAGTATTCAGACCTTCAATCGATTACGCCTGCTTCATCTGGAACAACCCTGGCAGGACTGGATGGACTGGCCAAAATTCCTTGCCGCCCATGGTGCAGTGTTCGATCCAAAACCCGGAGATCTGGTGTTTGATACTTACTCCAGCCTGATTGAAGCCGTCATTGCCGGTAGTGGCATTGCACTGGGGTGGGGGTTGACCATCGAAAACAGATTAAAAGAAGGATTGCTGGTCAAGGTCGGCGACATGATGCTGCCGGCACCCGAGCGGTTCTATGCGCATGTTCCAAAATCAAAACGCCGGTCACCGGCAGTCAACAAGTTCATCGCATGGCTGAAAGAAGAACTCGCTTCGACATCATAATCAGCCCCATTAAAGCACCAGCGTTGTCGGACGCATGGCCTCCAGTTCGGGCACCTTGTTTTCCAGACCGACCGTCCGGGTCACGCTTCGCAGCCATTCATAATAGAGCGCTTTGACGGAACTGATGGCGATGCCTGCATCGCGCATGCGTTCGATGCCGGTTTCCTCGTCGGCATCCAAACTGGCAACAGCATCGCGGAGTGTGATCACCCTATACCCTTGCTCCTGCAATCCGATGGCAGACTGCGCCACACACACGTCGGTTTCCATACCCACGCATACCGCCGTCTTGCGACCCGTCGATGCCACATCGGCGAGGATCACCGGATTGCCGGCAAGACCGAAAAAATCCTTATTGTGAACCTTCGTGCCGGTGGGCAGGGCATCCTGAATGGTCTGGTTCAGCCCGCCGCTATGGTCAATATCCTCGGCCATGGCCACCACGGGCACGTCCAGATGCTGGGCTACCTGTAACAACCAGGCCACTTTGCCAACAAGATTCTGGCTTTTTGCATTGTCATACTTGTTCAGGAAATGGTCCTGGATATCAATCACGATCAGGACTGAGTCATCCACATCAACCAGCGTTTTTCGGATGTCGGCGGTCGTTGGCATCGGTACGGTTCCTCACGATCAAATTCGTTTGCGAGCAAAATTCTGACGACGTTCCGGAAAACATTCAACTGGTTTATCAGGTGAGCGCCCTGCTCGGCTAATGAACGCGGTGTAGCGTCGGCTCACACTACGCTTCCAGCGTATCACCCGCCGCGGCGATGGCAGCCTTGCGGATTGCTGTAGCGACTTCATCTGCAATCTTATCTGATTTCGATGCTCGTGCGATCGTCAGCCCCCCCAACAGTATACCTAGAAAGGCCCAGGCTCTGGCACGACGGTTTGCTTTCGATCCACCTTTGAGGCCAACAGCCAGCAAGTCCGCGATCCTGTCCATTTTCGACTCATAAATTTCATGAGTTTGCGGATTGGTACGCACGACCTCTGGCGACAGGCTTGTCATGGCGCATCCACAGGCAAGGTCGTCACGGTGCGCCTTGCCCAGGTAATAGTCTGCGAAATCTACAATCCATCGTTTGCCGCCCTTTTTCTGAAATGCAGGTACCGCATCTATGACTTCATCGAGACCGAACTCCAGTGCCGCAACAAATGCCGAGTCTTTCGATCCGAAGTGCGAATAGAAAGCGCCCGATGTAACACCAGCAGCCTTGGCAAGACCGTCTACACCAATTCCGGCGTATCCGTGACTTCGGAATCCCTGGCTAACGGCAGAGATCATTTTCTGCCGTGTTTCTTCTTTATGACCGGGTTTGTAACGCATGCCGCTCCCCTTATTACATAGCGAACGTTATTTTATTGTTGACAAGATAGCAATCGATATTTTATACCCTTTAAATAACGAACGTTATGTTATTTATTTGACTCGCTCTGGAATACGTCCAGGGCCACACACAAAGAGGAAAAGCGACATGAACACCTACTTCAAGAATCTTCGGAATACGACTCTTGCAGCGACCTTTGCAGCAGCAGCCTTTGCAGGTGCTGTGGATGCCACCACGACTGATGACACTGTCAAGTTGCTGACGGCACAGTTCGAGGCCCGTCAGGTGGTACAGATTGAAGTTGGTGATTTCCACTTCACGCCGGGTCAAATTGCACCGGTACACTCCCACGAAGCACCAGCCGTCGGATATGTGGCCAAAGGCGCGATCATTTATCAGGTCGAAGGCGAAAAACCACAGGTCCTCCGTGAAGGTGATGCCTTTTTTGAACCCCCTGACAAACGCATCCTGCGCTTCGATAACGCTTCAGCCACAGAAGAGGCGATCTTCCTGGACTTCAATCTGGAACAGGATGGCGAGCCCTTCATCGTTTTCGAACAAACACCAACTGAAGCCATTGACCGTCGCACCCAGCCAACCATCGACATCGTTGATCAAAGCGTCGATCAGGTGGACGTTTTCGCCAGCGAACTTGCCCGTAGCGGCACCCTGATACTGGACAACACTAATCCAACCATGGGCGTCGTCGCCGAAGGCGTCGTCGAAATCCGGGTTGACGGTGAACCAACACAGCGTGTCATCGCGGGGAGCAGTTTCTCGCTACCAGAAAATGCTGCTCAGGTCGTGATCGTCAACGCTTCATCCGAAGTGCCCGCAACTGTAATTACGTTCCGCTTGAACTAATCCCGCCCCTTAGACTCAAACCAATGACTGGAGACAAGAAAATGACTATGTTCCCTGTACACTCGACTGTAACCGCACCTGACGAGGCAAAACCTATTCTGGCAAAAGCACAGAAAAAATTTGGCTTCGTTCCAAATCTGATAGGCGTACTGGCCGAAGCGCCTGCCGCTGCCGAGGCCTACCTTGCGGTTATGGAAATCTTTGAGAAAACTTCGTTGTCAGATGCCGAAAAACAAACGGTGTTGCTGTCGGCAAGTCACGTCAATGGATGTGAATACTGTATGGCCGCCCATTCAACCGTCGCGTCCATGAAGAAAGTCCCGGCTGGCATTATCGAAGCCCTGAGATCGGGCACAACACTGCCCGATGCCAGACTTGATGCGTTGGCTGAACTGGTGCGGTCTGTCGTTGTGACCCGCGGCTGGCCCACCGAGGACGCAAAAGAAGGCTTCTATGCTGCCGGATATGGTACGCGAGAGTATCTGGAAGTGATCCTTGGCGTGAGCGTTAAAACGCTGTCGAACTACGCGAACCACGAAACCGGAACACCGCTTGATGCGGCTTTCGAAACATACGAATGGGCGGCATGAACTCAGGCCAACCGCCGCAAGGATCAGGCTCCCGGTTGATCGCCGGGAGCCTTTTCTGTGAATTCGACATGCGCGGCCACAAACGAACGCAGTAGAACAACGAACCTCGGCACGACATTGACATTCCTCGTGATGCACAGGTAGCCTAGGTGCCATGGAGTCAGACACAGATGCACCATGGAGATGGCGAGGTTATGCCGCTGACACATCTTCGCAATCTTTTGCCCAGTTTGCTTCTTTCCTCGATGTATGGCGTGGGAAATGCCCGGATTCAGGCGTGTTTCCCCGATGGCGCGACTTTGACCTCATGGACTTCGAGGGCTGGTGGGGGCAGGTCTCTCTTGCTGCGTTACTCTCTGAGCCATTCGATGTGAAATGGGTGTTGTGGGGGACAAAGATCACCGAGTGGTGGGGCATCGATTACACCAACCAGCGCATGAGCGAAACGGCGCTGATCCAGGAGGTTTGGCAGAATTACGAGAGAGACTACTTTCAGCGATTGATCAAACACCGGTTGATTGGGTACGTGAATGGTACGCTTGCGCCACAAGAACGCGACCATGTCTACATTCGGGGCATCGATCTTCCATTAGAGGATAATGGCAAGATCACACATTATCTGACAGCGTACCAGATGTGTGATCCTGACGATGACGGTGTCCCGGATGTTACACCTGTTTTTACAATCTGAACATTCCGGTATTCTATCCATCGTGGCTTGGGACATCGGCAAACTTACCCATGCAGATAATACTGAGATGACTTTCGAATGCAGATCAACACTCAACAGCGAGCTGACTAGGTGATGAAGGATCAGGAAGCATGGTTGCGAGCTATATTTGAGCACGCTCCCATGGAAATTGTGCTCAAAGATACTGAAGGCCGCATTATGGCCATTAGCGGCACTGCGGCTCACAAATTGGGAATCGATCCCACGGACTTTATTGGACGGACAACTGCCGATCTCCTGCCTGCTGAGATAGCCGATGTGTACATGACTGCTGACCGGGCAGTTGTTGAGACCGGTGAGCCGTCGCAGCAGGAGGTGATTGAAGAAATAAATGGGTCACTGCGCTGCTCGCTGAGCTCAAAGTTTCCCGTTCGCAATGATGACGGTGTAATTACCGGGGTTTGTAGTGTGACCAATGATATCACCGAACTCAGGGATTCCGAGCGCGCCTTGCGCGAGGCCCATGACAGTCTGGAACAACAGATAGACGAACGAACGCGGGAACTCCTTGCCCGTGAGCAAGATCTGGTCGACGCTCAGAAAATTGGCCACATCGGCAGTTACGTCTTCGACCATGTTGCGAACAGGCTCGTATCCTTTTCCGAGGAGTACGCCCACATCCACGGGCTCAGTGTGGATGAGATTGCTGCATCTGATGGTCTCAATGTGGATCACCTGACACATCCGGACGACTGGGACAGGGTTGAAGCGGCATACAACCGGTCCTGGAAGAACCAGGAGCCATTCGAGGTGGCGTATCGTATCATCCGACCCGATGGCGCGGTTCGTCACATCCTGGAGATCGGAGATCTCGTGGGCGATGTGGAAGGTTCACCGAACTGGTTAAAAGGTATTGTCCAGGACATTACTGATCGCTCTGTGCTTGAGCGGGCCAAAACCGAGTTCGTTTCGACGGTC
>JAJFID010000004.1 GCA_021775325.1 Rhodospirillales bacterium | reverse complement strand
GTCTTGATGGAACAGGGGGCAATGATCATCCCGCTGGTCTCAAACGACCCGCTGGCGACGGTTGCTGCCAGGTCCTTGTTGTTGTGATGATGCGTCGCCAGCGACCGTACATCGTCCAGCGACATGTCCGTTTCGATGGTTATGGTTCTTGCGCCCAGTTCGGTCACGATCAGATGAGAGGGGATATCCAGCTCACGCAGCATGCGCAGTATTTCGATACCATACACGGCACCTGACGCTCCGCTGATGCCGACCACGACCGACTTAACCATGACTGTATGCCTTCTGCTCAAAGTCTGCTCATATTCCGGGCCACAATATAGATATGGCGCGCTGATAAGAGAAGCACCGATCACGTGATGTGAATCGGAATGGCCGTCGTGCTTTTGACTTCCTCCATAACAACGTAGGTGTGTGATTCCCGGACACTCGGCAAACTGACCAGAGACGCGCCCAAAAAATCACGATACGCCGCCATGTCACGGACCCGCGCTTTTACAAGATAATCGAAACCACCGGACAACATATGGCATTCGATGATCTCAGGGATCGTGTCGATGGCGCGTTTGAACTCGTCGAATACATCTTCCGTGGTCCGGTCGAGAATGATCTCCACAAACACCAGTAACGCAACACCTACTTTTGCGGGGTCAACAAACGCACCGTATCCTGTGATGTATCCATCGCGTTCGAGGCGTTTTACCCGGTTCAGACATGGCGTGGCGCTGAGATTGACACGACGGGACAATGCCAGGTTCGACATACGGCCATCGATTTGCAACTCCCGCAAAATCATCAGGTCCGTGCGGTCCAGTTTAGACGGGGATGGGTTTGACATGTCTCTGATCCTGAACGCAGACAGTATAATAAACGTAATATGTATGGCTGTTAGCATTATATACTACACAACAAGATTTCTTTAGGCATTAATGTTTGATGAATTTTGATATCATAGGTTTTCCTGTTGACCAAATGATCGCAAAATCCATGAACTCAATTTCTGAATCAATTCCGTTTATCGGATCGCTCGGACAACCGTCTCCGTTACGTGCCGCTATGGAGCTGTGTTATCGCGCTGATGAAACATCCATTGTGGAAACGCTTCTGGCAGAATCGGCTATGGGTTCATCCATGAAAGATGACATTGCCGCCAATGCCAGGCGGCTGGTTGAAGAAATGCGTCAGAAAGGGCGTGAGGCGGGCGGGCTCGATGCATTCATGCATGAGTATGAATTGTCCAATCAGGAGGGATTGGTGCTCATGTGCCTTGCCGAGGCGTTGTTGCGGGTGCCGGATTCACACACTGCCAGCAAACTCATCAAGGACAAACTGGCAGACGCGGACTGGGAAGGCCATCTGGGTCACAGCGGCTCGTTGTTTGTGAATGCCTCAACCCTGGCCCTCATGTTAACCGGTCAGGTGGTAAAACTTGATAATGCCGTCACCACGGATGTGAAATCATATCTGCAACGCATGATTTCCAAAAGTGGCGAGCCGGTCATACGACAGGCCATGACCCAGGCCATGAAGATTATCGGACGACAGTTTGTCATGGGACGTGACATATCCGAGGCCCTTGATCGCGCCCGCGACGTGGAGCGGCATGGATACCGGCATTCCTACGATATGTTGGGTGAGGGGGCTCGGACCGAGGCTGATGCACAGGCCTATCTGGCAGCATACTCCGCAGCCATTGCAGCCGTTGGCAAAGAAAGTGCGGGGCGTGGGGTTGTTGATGGTCCTGGTGTCTCGGTCAAGTTGTCCGCCCTGCACCCGCGTTTCGAGCTGGTCCAGCGTGAACGGGTTATGCAGGAGGTCGTACCGAGATTGTATAAACTGGCCCGGGAAGCAAAAGAGCTGGACATCGGGCTTTGTGTCGACGCGGAAGAAGCGGACCGGCTGGATTTGCAACTGGACGTTATGGAAGCGGTGTCGGCAGACCCGTCCCTGGAAGGCTGGCATGGTTTTGGTTTGGCATTGCAGGCCTACCAGAAGCGGGCATTCCGGACTGTTGACTGGCTGATTGATATGGCGCGGCGGCATGACCGTCGTCTCATGATCAGACTGGTCAAGGGCGCATACTGGGATACGGAAATCAAACGGGCTCAGGAACAGGGTCTGGACGGGTATCCGGTATTCACCAGAAAGGCATCAACGGATGTGTCGTATATCGCCTGTGCCAAAAAGCTCCTGAATAACCGGGACGCGGTTTATCCGCAGTTTGCAACCCACAATGCCCACACGCTGGCCAGTGTGATGGCCATGGCTGGTGATAATCAGGGGTTCGAATTTCAACGTCTTCATGGCATGGGCGAGCAATTGTATGACCAGGTTATTGAAAACGACACGCATGGTGTGCCGTGCCGGATTTATGCGCCTGTCGGCAGCCATGAGGATCTGTTGGCGTACCTGGTGCGCCGGCTGCTGGAAAATGGTGCGAACACGTCTTTTGTCAATCGCATTGTCGATGAAAGTGCGCCCGTTGAAGACATCATCGCCGATCCCTGGGTTGAGGCCGCCGGGCTTACGGCAAAACCACATCCGCGCATTCCACTGCCTGCTGATATATTTGGAGATGATCGACGAAACGCTGCCGGTATTGATCTGAGCGATCCCCACGACCTGCGGCACCTGAACGACAACATGATGGATGGGCCACGGGTGTGGTTGGCCGGAACCGGTGTGGGGAAGGGGACGTCGGTGTGCTCGCCGTCTGATCATGCCGATGTTGTCGGAACAGTTCATGAAACCGGTGCCGAAGACGTGTCGACGATCATCGGCAGCGCCAGTGCGGCTGCCAGTGGTTGGGACGCAACGCCAGCAGGTGAGCGCGCGGCCTGTCTGGAACGATTTGCCGATATGATGGAAACCAACACACCGGAGTTACTGGCATTGTGCATCCGCGAGGCGGGCAAGACGCTGAGCGACGCCATCCCTGAAATTCGCGAAGCCGTGGACTTCTGTCGGTATTATGCGGGGCGGGCGCGTGATGACTTCGCGGCACCACTGGTCATGCCCGGTCCCACCGGAGAGGTCAATGAGGTGTCACTGCATGGTCGTGGCGTTTTTGCCTGCATCAGTCCGTGGAACTTCCCGCTCGCTATTTTTACCGGCCAGGTGTCGGCTGCGCTGGCAGCCGGAAACGCCGTGATTGCCAAGCCCGCGGAACAAACCCCCCTCATTGCGGCCCGTGCCGTTGCCATGTTGCACGAAGCCGGTGTGCCGGATGATGTACTGCAACTGATGCCCGGTGACGGGCCAACTGTTGGCAAGCCGCTGATCGAAGATCCGCGAATATCCGGCGTGGCGTTTACGGGCTCAACGGAGACTGCACGGCTTATTCAGCAGGGGCTGACAAATCGGCCAGGACCCATTGTGCCATTGATCGCTGAAACCGGCGGGCAGAACGCCATGATTGTGGACTCAACGGCGTTGCCGGAGCAGGTGGTCGTTGATGCAGTGTTTTCAGCGTTCAGGAGTGCCGGTCAACGGTGCTCGGCCCTGCGTGTGCTGTTCGTTCAAAACGACATTCTGCACAAAGTCAGTGCCATGCTGGCGGGCGCTACAGAAGAACTCCGTGTCGGTAATCCTGCGTTGCTGAGAACAGACGTGGGGCCGGTCATTGATCGTGACGCCCAGGAATTGCTCGAACAACACGCCATCCGCATGAACAGGGACGCCAAGTTGATCTGCGAGACGCAATTGAGCGACGAATGTGACAATGGAACATTTTTCGCGCCACGCGCGTTCGAAATAGATGACCTGTCTGTTCTGGACCGCGAGGTTTTTGGTCCTGTTCTGCACGTGATCGGTTTTGACGGCAGCAGGCTTGATAACGTTGTGGATGCCATTAATGCAACGGGGTACGGATTGACGCTTGGTGTCCACAGCCGCGTCGATACGACAATAGCACAGATACGTAACCGGGCACGTGTGGGCAACATGTATGTAAACCGCAATATGATCGGTGCCGTGGTTGGCGTTCAACCGTTTGGTGGTGAAGGACTGTCCGGTACGGGCCCGAAAGCGGGTGGTCCGCGTTATCTGTATAGATTTGCCACGGAACGCAGTTACAGCAATAACACAACGGCATCGGGCGGGAATGCGGCCTTGATGTCGCTATAGCGTCCAGAATTGTTGTGGTGCGTCAGCTTTCGCGCTATAGAGCGCTATGATCAGGACGAATTTGAAGTGGTGTTTTGTCAGCCTGGTTGGCGCGTTTCTCGTGTCAGCCTGCGCCGTGCCACCTTATGTTCACAAGGCCAGTCGATATGACCGTAGTGTCGTAGGGTTTGGGCTGGATGCGACAGACATCGACGCCGTAACGATCTGTTACAGCAGTTATGAAGGCAGTTCTGCAGAAGTTGTTCGTCTTGCCATTGAGGCGTGTGGAGCGTTCGGAAAGACTGCAAATTTTGAGGATCAGGATTACTTCACCTGCCCTCTGGCCGCGCCAGTGGCCGCCAATTACACATGTGATCTGCCGACGACCGGTATCATTGGGACATCATCCGGCATCCAATAGTCGTTTGCCAAAGCATGACAAAATTTGCATTCCCGTCGCAATTTTGGCTAAATGCTGATAATGTAACAATAATTTGGTCACCTGGGCGGAGACATTCAATGAAACTGACGAAGGTTATAGCCTTGTCCGGCGTGCTGATGGCTGGTGGCTGTGGCATGAATATGGAAATTGATTCACAAACCGCCGGCTGGATTGGCGCGGGCGGCGGTATGCTGCTTGGTGGATGGGCTGGCAGCCAACTCGGTGGTGGTACGGGGGAGCTGATTTACACCGGTGTTGGTGCTGTTCTCGGTGGCGCGATGGGTTACGAGACGGGGCGAAGTCTGTCCATGGCCGACTGGGAGCCCTATAAGCGTGCAATCTTTGGCGCGCTTGGAACATCAGAACAAGAGCAGTCCTGGCAAAATGCGGAAACAGGGACCAGTGGATATATTGCTGCGAACACGCATTTTCGCGATGGCGCGGGGCGGAACTGTCAGACATATCGCGCCACAGTGGCCTTCAAGGATGAGATTGTCTCGGGCGATGGCGCGGCCTGTCAGGACAACACTGGAAACTGGACCCTGGTCGCCGATGCATTCCAGTAAGAACTGCCTGACTCCTCGGAAGTCCACCGGCCTTGATTAAAGCATTGGCCATCGGTCTTGTGTGCAGTTATGCCGCAATAACCTTGCTTGTATATTCCTTTCAGCGGTCACTGATGTACGTGCCGTCCCGACAGGCATTACCATCACCGGAAGCCGCAGGCGTTCCGGAAATGTCTGTTATCGCTTCACGCACTTCAGACGGTCTCGTGCTGACCTCATGGTACGCCGCGCCAAACCACGGCAGTCCGACCATTGTCCTGTTCCATGGAAATGCCGGATCCCTTGCCGGGCGTGCGTTTAAAGCGCGGCATTTTCTTGACGAGGGGTATGGTGTTCTACTTGTTGGTTACAGAGGGTTTGGCGATAACCCGGGTAAACCCACGGAGCAGGGATTGTACATGGATGCCCGCAGCGCCCTTCGGCACGTATTCGATGACGGGGTGACGCCAGATAAAACCGTGTTGTATGGCGAGTCTCTGGGCAGTGGTATAGCCGTTCAGATGGCATGGGAGCAGGCAAATGCGACCTCAACCGCGCGGATTGCTGAGGATGAGGAAGACCGGCGACGCATTCCATATGCGGCGGTGGTGCTGGAGGCCCCGTTCACCAGTATGGGCGATGCTGCTGCAGGACATTACCCATGGTTGCCAGCCCGTTATCTGGTCAAAGATCGTTACGACTCCATCAGCAAAATTGGTCAGGTTTCCGCGCCATTGTTCATTGTTCATGGTGGAAATGACCGCACTGTACCTCAGGAACACGGTCGGATTCTCTACTCAGCGGCGCAGGAACCCAAAGATGCCTACTGGATACCTCAGGCCAGACACGTTGACGTCTATGAATTTGGTGCCGGCGAAGAGATCGTTAAGTGGTTGAAAACACTTAATTGAAATATCAATAGAGTACCTGTTCATGGGGGTGAAATTGTTGTTCGCGCCTGCAGCATGGCATTGACTCTTTGAAGTTCGCGTAATACAATCACAGTGTAGAAAAGTATATTTTGCGGCATGGTGTATGTTGGGGTTAAACCCCGCTCGCTGGTCGCGCGTTGATTGAATGGAATTCGGTCTATGGCATTAGTTGCCAAACCAGTAGCAGCAACGACACCGCCAGGTGTAACGGCGAACCGGCCGTCTACTGTTGCGCGCGCTGGTACCACCAGTAATCTGGGCGGTGCCGTCGACTCTATTTCAGCCATCAACGGCAGTTCTGTTGGTGAAGGTGGATTCTCTGTTGTTGTTGGACAGGGCGAACGCGATTTCTACGATCAGTCGTCCTCTTATCCACGCCAGAGTGGCAACGGCGGTCTGCCTAATCCCCACACAGGTGTGGTCGATGTCACCAGTCAGGGGTTTGTAACTCTTCTGGAACTCCGTGATACGGTCACCGCCGGTGGGGGCGATGCAGATCGGGGTGGCATCAATTCTGGCCGCCTTTCCGGTCGTCTGGCGGGGCATGCCGTCGCACTTTACGAGGCCAGCATCGAAAGTGCTGCGGGTAATGTGAATATCCGCGGCGAGACCGTCAGTCTTACGTTGTAAGTCTCGGCACTGTAAAATATTGCATTTCGTTCACTCTTAAATTTGTCTACTGGAACTCTTCGGTTTCCCGTGATTTCATTGCGCCTTATACTTGGCGACAATTTACTGGGATTATCACCGGGACAAGGTTGAGATCAAAACATGCCTGCTGACGTTAAATCAGCTTTTGATATCGCATTCTGGTTTGCAGATACGGCGTTGGCGGAAAATGAGTACCTGCAACCGCAAAAACTTCAACGTTTGCTGTTTATTACCCAAGCTTATTACGCGGTTGCCTATCCCAAAAGAAAACTCATGCCGGCAGTATTTGTTGCCGACGAGTTGGGGCCTTTGGAGCCCAACGTCTATGTGGCGTTTTCAAAGGGGCAGCCTGACTTCGATGTGGAACTTTTCCTTCCTCATGATGTCGACTCGTTTCTAAGCAGCATCTGGAAGCGTTTTGGTGGTTACACGATGGAACGCCTTAACGAGGTGACAAACGAAACACTTGCCTACAAGCAGGCCCGCGAGCGCGCCGACCGTTCCGAGATCACTATTGAGGCCATGAGACTGTCGTTTATTCGGGGTGAAACGGCACCAACGGTGGAGCAAGTGGTGACGCCCAAGGTCATGAGAACGCAGAGTGGCAAGCAGGTGATCGTCAAATCGTGGAATCCTGGCGATAAGTGAGTCAATCCCCGGACGGTTACGGCAACGCGACTGATAAAGTTGCTTTGTGAATTTATTGACCTACAATATCTGATCTCGCATGCGCAAAGCGCAATGCGACGCAATAATTAAGGAATGTCGCAATAACCGGCATAACCAAATTCAGGGAGTTTGATGACAATGAAAATCATGAGGATGTTTAAGGCATTGCCGATGATCTGGGCCGTGTTTGCCGTGATGTTGGCAGCACCCTTGCCAGCCATGGCAAAAGTGGATGGCGATACGATCATTTTTGGCGCAGCAGTGTCCTTCACAGGTAAATACTCAACCAACGGAAAACATACGAAAAATGGCTACGATCTGGCTGTTGAACGTATCAATGCCAACGGCGGGGTTACCGTGGACGGAAAGAGCTATCAGATAGCCATCCAGTACTACGATGATGAATCGACACCGGCGCGTGCCGCGCAATTGGCTGAAAAGCTGATCCAGCAGGACGGCATTCAGTTTGTACTGGGACCATACGGCTCAGGGCTCACCAAGGCGATCGCACCGGTGACGGAGAAGTACAAGATTCCCATGGTCGAGGGAAATGGTGCCTCCCGGTCCCTGTTCAACAAGGGATACAAGTATTTGTTCGCGGTCCTTTCCACTTCCGAGCAGTATCTCGCCGAAGCCATAAATCTCGCGGCTGAACAGGCCAAAAAAGACGGACGTGACCCGTCCTCTGTCACGGTAGCCATTGCTGTCGAGAACGATCCGTTCTCTCAGGATATTCGGGCCGGTGTTGTCGACGATGCAAACAAATGGGGCATGAAGATTGTTATCGACGATAAATTGCCCAAAGAGCTAAACGACATGACGGCTACGCTTACCAAGGTCAAGGCACTTAAGCCTGATGTCCTGGTTGTATCAGGCCATTCCAAAGGTGCTGTTCTGGTCGTGCGTCAAATCAATGAGATGCGGGTGAATGTCCCCATGTTGGCGATTACGCACTGCGAAGCTGCCGATGTAATAGGCAAGTTTGCGGAAGGCGCGGAACATACCTTGTGTGCAACGCAGTGGACTGAAACCATGTCCTACCAGGACGATGATTTCGGCACGGCAATGGATTACTACAACGACTTCAATAGTATCTATGGCTACTATCCGCCGTACCAGGCTGCGGAGTCTACGGCGTCCGTACAGGTGTTTGTGGATGCAATCGAACGCGCAGGTTCATTTGATACCGAAGCAATTCGCTCGGCTCTCGCGGCGACGGATCTTATGACGTTCTATGGACCGGTCAAGTTCACGGAAGCCGGTAACAACATGGCAAAACCCATGGTTCTGCGTCAGATTCGTGATGGCAAGTATGTCGCCGTAGCACCATCCCGTTTCGCGTCGGAGCCGGTCGTCTATCCACGGCCTGATCTGTAGGCAGTACTGTAATGTTGCCCTGCATTTGATCTGAAATGCAGGGCGACGTTCTGAGTATTCATGGATAATCTCGAACTCCTGATTGTCGCACCTGTATTTTCCATGCAGTTGCTCATCGACGGATTGCTGGTGGGCTCCATCTTCGCGCTGGCGGCTTATGGCATGGCGCTGGTCTGGGGTGTGATGAATATCATCAACATTGCCCAGGGTGAGTTTGTCATTCTGGGCGGATATGTGACCTTCGTGCTAGCGCAGTATGGAATGCATCCGGTGCTGGCGATCCCGTTTTCTGCACTGACGCTTTATGTGCTTGGGTTGCTGGTGTACCGGATTGTGATCGTTCGAATCGTTGACAGGGATCTGTTTATTTCAATTCTTGCTACATTCGGTATCAGTATTCTGCTGCAACAGGTTATGAACCAGATTTTTACGGCTGACGTCCAAACTGTGGAATCCGGGCTGGGGACCTGGTTCCTGTTCGACGACATGGTGACGGTCAATCAGGTCAAAGTACTGGCGTGCCTCATCGCACTTGTTGTGGGGGCTGTACTGATGGTGTTTCTGAAAACCTCACGCACCGGGCAGGCCATACGTGCGACAGCACAGAATGCGCGGGCTGCAAGAATCCTGGGTATTGATACGGACAAGGTATATGCAACCACCTATGCCCTGAATGCCGCTATTTGCGGCGCTGCGGGCTCACTGGTGGTAATGACGTGGGTCATCCAGCCGTTTATTGGCCTCGCGTACACAGTTCGCTCTTTCATGATTGTTATCATAGCTGGATTGGGAAACGTGTTCGGCGTGGTGGCATCGGGCATGATGCTGGGGGTTACGGAGAACTTTGCAGGGTTCTTGTTGGGAGCCGAATTCCAGACGGCGTTCATCTTCTCACTTCTTGTTGTCATCCTCGTCTGGCGTAGCTGGCGGTTACGCCGCAAACGGCAGGTGTTGCGATGATCCATCGTTATATCAAATGGGGTGTACTGATTGTTCTGGCCCTGGGCGCACCTGTTCTGATGCCTGCCATCAAGACCCAACTGGCAATGCTGATGCTCATGATTACCTTTGCTTTGACCTGGGATATCATGGGCGGACAAATGGGTTATAACTCGTTTGGCAACATCGTGTTCTTTGGCGTGGGCATGTACGTGACAGCGGTGATTCAGCGGGACATGTTTTTTACCGCCGAAGAATACGAAACCATGGCAGGCGCATTAGGCGCCATAGACGGGACAGACTATCTGACGGGCCTGGTTATAGGTTTGGCCGCGTCGATTGTTGTATGCGTGGTGCTTGCCGCAATCCTTGGTGCCGGAATCCTGAAGCTGCGCGGTCACTATTTCGCGATTTGTACGTTGGGCCTCGGGATTGCAGCCGCCGAAATTGCTGGCGGCATTGATTACATAGGCGCTGGTTCAGGCCTGGTTACGCCTACCTTCCCAAACGAGTATCTGGGTGATCGTGGATACTTTTTCTATTACTATTTCCTTGTCCTCGCCGTTGTCGCATTCCTCGTACTTTCCTGGCTTTATCGGGGCCAGTTTGGACTGGCGATCAATGCTATCCGTGATGATGAAGACAAAGCCGAGGCGATGGGCATCCATACAACACGCTACAAGACGATGGCGTGGTGTATTTCAGCGTTCTTTCTGGCACTGGCGGGCGGTGCCATGGGCAATCTTGTCGGTTTTATTGACCCGTCCGAAGTGGCATTTGCCGGCGCGACCTATGGTGTGTGGATGGTGTTGATGGCCATCCTGGGGGGCAAGGGCACCATTTGGGGCCCGGTCATCGGGGCCGCGGTGTTTCACATCATGCAGGAGTTGTTCTGGACATACTTGTTTGGCTGGCAGCGCGTCGCCCTGGGTGCGCTTATCATCGCAATTGTGGTGTTTTTCCCGGAAGGGATTATGGGATTCGTGCGTGCCAGATGGCCCGAATTGTTAGGCCACAAGGTTGATCATCAGACACCTGAAAGCAGGATAGTGCCATGACCTCACCATTGTTGCAGGTTTCGGGTGTCAGCAAGGCGTTCGGCGGCGTTGTTGCCAACAATGATATTTCTCTGGAAGTTCCGGAAGGCAAGATCATCGGCCTGATCGGGCCCAATGGTTCAGGGAAAACGACGCTGTTTAACTCCATCGTTGGATACCATCCCATTGATTCGGGCAGTATTTTGTACTGCGGGAATGATATCTCAAACATGCATGTGCCGGAGATTGCCAGACTGGGGCTTCTCCGGACCTTCCAGCAAACCCGTGTGTATGGTCTCATGACCTGCATGGACAATATGCGCATCAGTGTGCCGCATGTGAACGAAGGGTTTCGCCACATGGTCGCCCGCCACAGCGAATCAGTGGCAGACCGGGCCGAGGAATTGCTTGAGTTCGTCGGTCTCTATTCCAAACGTCGCCTGATGGCTGGCGATCTGTCATTCGGTCAGCAAAAACTACTGGAGTTTGCCATGGCCTTGATGAACGAGCCCCGTTTGCTGCTGCTTGATGAGCCGACCGCAGGCATTAACCCGACCCTGATCAACGGCCTCATTGACCGGCTGCAACGGGCAAGTGAGACACTCGGTATCACACTGCTTGTTATCGAGCACAACATGCGGGTGATCATGAATTTGGCCGAGCATATATACTGTCTGGCGCATGGCGAGATGCTGGCCGATGGAGCCCCATCCGAGTTGCAGAATGATCAACGGGTCATTGACGCCTACCTGGGAGCCCATTGATGAGCGAACCTACACCTGAATCCAGATCGGGGCAGGGGGCTCGTATCAGCGGATACGGCCTGGGTGGCGTTGATACTGTGTTGTCCGTGGATGACGTGGCCCGTGAAGCGGAGTTTCTGGCGTCTGAAGTGCCGTCAGCCGAGGTGCTGTCTGAACTGGTGGGGCAAGAACCTTTCCTGAGCATTGACGGGCTTGTCGCCGGATACGGAAAGATGGAAATCATTCATGGGTTTGATCTGCGCGTCGGTGCCGGACAGTCGCTTTGCCTGATCGGACCCAACGGTGCCGGTAAGTCCACAATCCTTCATTCCATTTATGGTTTCACCAATATCACCGGTGGTGTCATCAGTGTTCAGGGGCAGGATGTAACCCGGTATGAGCCCAATCAAAAACTCAGGGATGCGGGTATCGCCTATATTCTTCAGGACAATTCCGTATTTCCGGACATGACGGTGGAAGAGAACCTGCTCATGGGCGGTTTTCTGATGAACCAGACCGCAGAATCCCACGCGGCTACAGAACGCGTATTTGCAAAGTATGATCGACTCGCACAACGGCGCAATCAGCGCGCCGGTGTTTTATCTGGTGGTGAACGTCGATTGCTGGAGATATCCCGTGCGCTGGTGATGAATCCGCAAATTCTGCTGGTGGACGAACCCAGCATAGGCCTTGAGCCACGATTCATCGACATGGTATTTGAAATTCTGGAAGACCTGCAGAAAAGCGAAGGTAAGACCATTATCATGGTCGAGCAGAACGCCAAAAAGGGCCTGGAGTTTTCCGATATCGGATACGTTCTGGTATCCGGACGCCTTGCTTTGGCTGGAAAGGGGGGTGAGTTACTGGATAATCCGGACGTGGGCCGCTTGTTTCTGGGGGGCTAGTCTCGGGCGGGTAAGTTCAGTAATAATCTTCCGGTTGCTTGGGATTCACCATTTCATCGATCAGAAAACCCTGAAACATGTTGATATCCAGCGACTGGCAGAGCTCGATTGCAGACTGCTCATCAACCCGTGACATGATCAGCACACGTCCCTTGCCCCGCATATAGTCAATTTCCTCTTTCAGATCAGGTAACAGTGTCTCAGCCCCGTGTTGCCAGAAAATCTTGGCCATGGTCGCGCCGACACGACTGAGGTTCATAACACCAATGGTTTCGGGGTGGATACCGTCCACAGCAATGTTACCACGGTTCTCATAAATGGTAGTTGCAGCGACTTCGAACTGATCAAAATGTTGCAGGATGTCCGGTTGCCGAAACTCGATCACCAGATTGGAAAAACCGTCATCGCCAAAGCTTTTCTGGAACTTGGAAAACGTAGACGTAAACACGCTTTCCACGTTCAGATTGATGGAAGCTTTTTTGTTTTTGTTGCCGATAGCACCGAAAACGGTCATCAAAATAGCATCCAGTTCTACCGTCAACTGGTTGAAGACGTTGCCAGACCCTCTGAGCTGGACCTCAGGAAATGCGTGCCTGCGTAACTCTTCCATGGCAACAAAATACTCGTGCATGACAACGACGGGAGCCTGGTCCTTTTTCATGGCCACAACAGGTTGGCTTTTGACGAACAGCTTGATAAATGATTCCGGGCCGATACTCTTGAGTACGGCCCGAACACGCTCGATGTCCTGTTCGCGCAGACTGCGCAGTGACGTGCTGCCTGATTTGGCCTTCGAGAGTTCGCTGATCTTGTGTTCCAGAAACGCAACCGCATTTTTCAGCCGCAGCCGCAGGTCAATGGACCGTATCAGCCTGTTTTGATCCACCATGCCGAAAAAATCGGGAAAATGTCGCTGGATCAGACGCAACAGATCGTATTTCAAGGACGTATTGACGTTGATCTGGGTGACTTCGGTCAGTTTCAGCAGAATGCCGTATTCGACTCGTGAAATCTGGTAAATTGACGCATTAAAATTGCTTTTAAAACTCTGGAACATCTCGCCCAGATCGCGCCAGTAGGTGTCATCTGTTGCTTCCGGCATGCTATCCAGCGAAATGAGAATAAGGGTATTCCTGTCCGCCGCGTTAAACCGCTCTGCGCTGATGATTTTCAGCAAATCCCCTGCTGGAGGCGCATTAAATGACATAACTTTCCCTTGTTCCCATCGTCAGACGCTCCAGAGTACACAAAACAGGAGAAACGGAACGATCCATATCTGACAATAACCCTAATTCAATTGGGCGACCACACACGTGATGTCTGTCACACCGGCCCGCCGCCCAAACATGAAACTTCAAACAATTATACATACATAACAATACAATACTGTTCCAGAGTGTTCCTTAACGTATTGTGAAGCAATGAATAACACGCACACTATTTCAAGAGAGTAGAGAGTTATACCGGATGATCTGGTTTCCACGGTAATTTTCAGTATTTTCCATTTTGCTTCTGGTGCCAAATGTGGCTCTGGCTTCGGTTGGTGAGGCATTGGATTTGACGGCAAATCCGTGGGGTTGCTTTTGTATAGCCGTTTTCGTTTTCTCGTTGGTGATGACAGAGGAAATGACCCGCTTGCGAAAATCATAGCCGGTTATTGTTTCCGCCGGTAACATCTGGGCTGTTATTGGTTATATCTACGCCAGTCATGGTCTGCCGCACGCCGCCGAGACGGCAGTTCGCCACAATATCCTCGAGCACGTGGAACTGTTCCTGTTGGTCGCCATGACCTACATCAACTCTATGGAGGAGCGGAACGTCTTTTAAGCGTTGCGCTCATGAACCAGGCACTTGGTATGTACACCTTTGGCAGCTATTTGAAGTGGACGCCGGTTATCGCGTTAGGATACGTGGCAAGCATCTACGCGCATATCTGGGGCAACGGCCTGAAGTAGTATTGGCGTTGCTGCTGGAAAAGGGGGCTTCGGCCCCCTTTTTCTTTGCCTGCTAGAAGATGCTGAAACCACCGTCGACAGGAATGGAGTGTCCGGTGACAAACGATGACGCATCAGACGTCAGGAAGACCACAGGACCCACTAGCTCGTCCGCTTCGCCAACACGCTTCAACGGTGTCATTTTTAGCTGAAACTCGTCAACGCCAGCGTCCGGGTCAGCGCCTGCGCGGTGCCGCATCTTATGGGCCATGTAACCGGGGTTAATCGTATTGACACGAATGCCGTATTCACCCCAGTCGACGGCAAGCTGGCGGGCAAGCTGGTCAACACCGCCTTTGCTGGCACCATAGGCTGTAAGGCCCTTAAAACCAACCAGACTGGCATTGGATGAGGTCATAACGATGGATCCGCCGT
Source organism: Rhodospirillales bacterium (assembly GCA_021775325.1). Taxonomy (GTDB): domain Bacteria; phylum Pseudomonadota; class Alphaproteobacteria; order Rhodospirillales; family Casp-alpha2; genus JABJGO01. The sequence goes on along the minus strand of JAJFID010000004.1, from coordinate 11,604 downwards.
TGCCTTGTTTGATCATTTGACGACCGGCCGCCTGGGCGCAGGTGAAACATCCCGTCAGGTTGATATTGATCATGTTCTGCCAGTGCTGTTCGTCGATGTCTTCCGCCGCCACCACACCGCCCACGCCATGATTGACAACGATGGCGTCCAGTTGTCCGAAGACAGACACCGTTTCGTCAACCAGAGCAAAACAGGCGTCTCGATCGCTGGCATCAGTCTGCATGGCATGGGCCGTCCCGCCAGTACTGGAAATGTTGTTGGCTGTGTTTTCCACTTCATTCAATGTCCGCGCCGCACACACCACCTTCGCGCCAGCCGCTGCAACACCAGTGGCCATGGCGGCACCCAGTCCGCGTCCGGCACCTGTTACGATGATGACTTTGCCGGTCAGATCAAAAGGGTTACTGGTCATCTGCGCGTCCTTATCCGTTTGTCAGTTCAACTCCACCGCATAAGTGTTTACAGGCCGTTGATGATCGATCAAGCCCTGATCCATCAGGAATGCCGAGAACCTATCGTATCTCCCCTTGTCCAGAGCTCCGGGACGAAGTGCGAAGCGCGGCAGTGTATCCGCCCACGCGCGGACATTCAGCTCGTCATTCAGATCCGGGTATGCACCGATAAACAGATCCCAGCTTTCGTTCGGGTGATTGATCATAAACTGGATGGCGCGCTCCAGCGCCTGCACAAAAGGAACGAAACGCGGATCGTCCAGATTTTCCGTGTTGGCGACCACAATCAACTCATCATAGGCAGGAACGCCTTCTTCTTCCGGATAGAACGCCCGTCCCGGTTTACCCACGATATCCATTTGGTTCAGTTCAAAATTCCGGAATGCGCCGATTACAGCGTCGACCTGACCGGAAATAATGGACGGCGACAACGAGAAATTGACGTTGATGAGTTCCACATCGCCCAGATTCAGTCCGTGTCGTGCCAGCATGGTCCCCAGCAAGGCATCTTCGAAACCGCCAATGGAATACCCGATCTTCTTGTCTTTCAGATCAGCAATGGTTCTGATCGGGCTGTCATCCAGCACCACCAGCGAATTCAGGGGCGTGGCGACAAGCGTTGCGATCCGGGTGAGTGGCAACCCCTGGGCGACCTGTACATGGAGCTGCGGCTGATAGGACACAGCCAGCGGGAACTTCCCGGCGGCCACCAGTTTTGGTGGATCATTGGGATCGGCAGGCGCAATCAACTCCACATCAAGCCCGGCCTCGGCAAAATAGCCTTTTTCAAGGGCGACGATCAGCGGCGCGTGGTCCGGGTTTACAAACCAGTCCAGCAGAACCGTCAGTTTGTCGCTGGCATGGGCGGGGGAGGCCGAAAACGCCATGGAAATACAAAATGCAATTATTAATGTAATAGAGTAGAAATAGGTTCTTAAGATCATGATATTGCTTTCATTTTGTGTGTTCTATCGCATTGATATCAGGTTGCCATAGCAACGCGCGGCGCAGGATAAAATCGAGCGCGAAATACATGCTTAACCCCATAAGCGTCAGAATCAGCAGGGCCGCAAACATGACGTCGATTTGCATGCGGGCATTGGCGTGCAGCATCAGATAACCCAGACCCTGACTGGAACCGACCCATTCACCCACCACTGCCCCAATGGGCGCGACTGCGATGGCGACCCGGATTCCCGATGCGGCAGCCGGCATAGCCGCTGGCAGACGTATATGCCGCAGAATGCTCAGATTTGTCGCGCCCATGGTTCTGGCCAGATCGACCCAGCCGGGCTCGGTTCGCCGCAAACCGTCGAGAAACGTTGCTGTCACAGGGAAATAGATAATCAGGGCGGCCATGACGATTTTGGACGGCATGCCGTAACCCAGCCACAGGGTCAAAAGCGGTGCCAATGCAAAAACAGGGATGGCCTGACTGGCCACCAGCACAGGCAGCAACCACAATTGCACCGGACGGCAATACACCATGGTCAGGGCACTGCACAGGCCTACCGTTATGCCCAGTGCGGCACCCAGGATGATCTCGAGCGCCGTCACCCAGGCATGGTGTGCAATCAAATCAAGGCGTTCCAGCAACACGCGTGCGACGGGGCCGGGGCCGGGTAGAATGTAGGCGGGCGCATCGGTCGCCCACACAATGACCTGCCAGACAAGGACCAGACCACCGGCAATTACAACTGATCGGGCGAGACCGCCGGTCAATGAGGGACCTCGCCCAGTTGTGACAGTAACTGACCCTGCAAGGTCAGGACATCTGTATTGTCCACGGCGCGCGGAGCTGTCCCTGCTGGTGAAATAGGATTGCCAAGGACTGCCGGTCGGCCCGAAAGGATATAGATGTGATCAGCCAGCCGAATGGCCTCCAGTGGATCATGGGTAACCATGATAACGGTGCGGCCCACCAGCAGTCGTGAGGCCAGATCCTGGGCGTGCAGGCGGGAAATGGCGTCGAGTGCCGAGAACGGCTCATCCATGAGGATGATCGGCTTGTCTTCCCACAGCGTCCGGGCCAGGGCCACGCGTTGCCGCATGCCACCGGAAAGTTGCGCCGGAAGATCGTCGGCCCGTTCCCGAAGGCCGGTAGCCTGTAAAAGCTGATCGGCTCTGTCCGTGCCGGGAGGGCTACAGTTTCGCAGTTTTCCACCCACAACCACGTTTTCGTGCACACTCAGCCACGGCAGCAACAGGTCCTGCTGTGCCATGTAGGCCACCCGCCCCTGGAGCGAACTGCCCGCAGACGTGGCAATAGAGCCTTCCACATGGATATCGCCGGTGACTGTGTCGGACAAAAGGCCAAGAATGGCCCGCAACAGCATGCTCTTGCCCACGCCACTAATGCCCAGCAGGCAGTGCCATTGCCCTGATGTGAACCGGTGGTTCAGTTTGTGGATCAGTGGCACACCGTCAACCATGACCGAAAGACCGTCGAGACAAATGTCCTTGGACGACGGCGGATCGCTCACTCTAACAGGCTCAGGAGGTTTGACGTTTGCCATGGCCCACACATTCCTACGCCGGTGTTAACCGGATCAGGTTCTAGGGGTCGTTTCCACTTGAAACCTCTCAGCCTCCGACGTTTATGTCCGCAGACGTTTGTGTCGGTTGGCTCCCCCTGGTGATGTATGCTGTGTATGCTGAATTTGACGCATGTTTACAAGGCTATTCTTGCATGTGGTGGCGCAGTGCGCATAGTCAGGGAATGACAATGTTGCGCAAATTTCTGGCAAAGCTGGCCGTTGTTACCCTGTTCACGATTGCAGGCCTCGCGCATGCGGCTGAACTGCCGCGTGCCATGCTGGAAATCTCATCCGGGACGGGCACACATCAGTTTCAGGTGGAAATCGCCGCGACCGGGGACGACCGGCGTACGGGGCTGATGTTCCGGCAAACCCTGGGCCAGAACGAAGGCATGCTGTTTGTGTATCAATCCGCCGGGCTGATCGCCATGTGGATGAAGGATACCTACATCCCGCTGGATATGCTGTTTATTGATCGTAGCGGGGTGGTCGTCAAAATCGCGGAAAATACCGTGCCACATTCACTAACACCCATTTCCTCGGATTATCCGGTCACCATGGTTCTGGAATTACCCGGTGGCTCGGCTGAGCGATTTGGGCTCAGAACGGGCGATCAAATTCGTTATCAGGCGTTGCAATAGGCGGTTATGCCGAAATCCGTGTCCGTATTTGTTTTCCTACTTGCCATAAATCGCCTGAAACCCTAGAAACCACGCAGTCGGGGTGTAGCGCAGCCTGGTAGCGCGCCTGCTTTGGGAGCAGGATGTCGGGAGTTCGAATCTCTCCACCCCGACCATTTCATGTACTTGCTTTCACTTTTGAGTGTGGTGATGCCCTGCGAATGATCGCTGAAACCTTGAAAGACGCAGGGATTGAGCCGTCAAGGGGGCTAGTGGCAAGCGAACTCTGTACGGGGCCAACTCGATTTGGATGTGAAAGCTGTACACTCTGACTGCAATCATGACCAGTCTTTCCTACCGTCAGTACATCTAGTAGAAGTAGCATGCAATCACGTCATGACTGGACATCAATGTTGATTCTCTATGCCACCATTGCAGTATGTATTGTAACCGTTGGGGTCGGTTTCTTCTTTGGTCGGAAGCACAAGTCTCAATGGCGTCTGAAAGTGTTAACTTGTGTGAATGACGTCGTGGAGATCGAGGAGGATGATGCGTTTTCGGAGCAAGCCCGGATTAACAACATAATACGGCGTTTTGGCGAGATAGGTTTTGAACTGATCGATATAGATGGAAAGACAATGGAGTTCATGATCCCAAAGAACGGGTTTTGGCGACGTCTCGGGTATATTAACAACCTGATTATCTTAGGCCCTCTACTACCAGCGTTTCTTCTAGGACATCTTTGCGGATGCGGTGGGTTGGGAGAAAGCGGGGAGCGGCTTTCCTACTTTCTCGATACTCAAGCCAAGGACGATTACTCTCCGTGCAAAACCAAGTGGTACTATTTTTGGAAGTAATCGCCCGCGTGATCGAAGAATGACTCAGCGGTCCTGGTGTGTCAGTTTCACTCGCACACCGTATACACCTACCCGCCAGAGCGAATACGATAGCCAACACAGTTGGTTAGGAGATAAGATTTGGCCTTTCCCCAATCTAACAGGTTGGCATAAACAAAGGGTTGTGTGTTAGTGTTCCACAAGACGCAACCATGTCAGAGAGTTCCATGAGCCAGAAAGCACGAATTTATCGCCCGACCAAGAACGCCATGCAGTCTGGCCGCGCCAATACACAGCGATGGGTTCTGGAATTTGAACCGACCATGCGCAAGGAAATCGACCCGCTCATGGGCTGGTCTGGATCCGGCGATACCAAGACGCAGAGTTCGTTGCGTTTTGCGACACGAGAGGACGCCATCGGTTTCGCCGAGCGCAACGGCCTGGACTTTACCGTTGAAGCGCCCAAGGAGCGTGTCATCAAGCCCAAGAGTTATGCGGATAACTTCTCGCCAGATCGACTCTTTTGAGCTAAGAACCAGTCACATTGCAAAGCGCCCGTAGCTCAGCTGGATAGAGCAGCGGACTTCTAATCCGCAGGTCAGAGGTTCGAATCCTCTCGGGCGCGCCACTTATTTCCTGTTCTCAACCCCTCAACTGCAGTTGGAGTTGTTGCAGCCGTTGTGATCCCGCACGTTGGGGCGAACGATGTTTTGCGCGATGGCGCTGGCAAACTGCACCAGTCTTGCATCCTCAAGGGAAGCGGGCATGGGGCCCGTGACAACGGCCCAGTCAAGGGCATTGTCCTGTACGCACAGGGCCGCCACGGCCTCAAGTCGTCCCGCGTCCGTGGCGACAGATGGCTCCAGTGTATCGATGCCGCCGCAAATAGTCCGCGCTGTCGTGGTAGCAGGGGGCTGGAACTGCACGACGATACGGGCGTACGTGATGCGATCGACCACCGCATCCGTGGAAAATTCAAACTCGGGGCCAAAATGTGCGGTGTTAAAAACGCCGGTAATCCGCTCTATCCACTCGGCATCCGGTACATTCAACGGATTGCCGACAATTTCGGTGCGAATGACACCGTCTTTCGCGGCTTCCGAGTAGTAAACCGTGACGTTCCGGGCGTTCAACGAACTGCGGACGGTAATGGACTCTGTGCTGCAGGCTGCTGCAAGCAATACACAAACGGCGGACAGGGCAATACTGCGTAACATGATGCGCTCCATATCAGTCATTTAGTGTCTGATTACTGCTGCAATGATGCGCCAGAACACAGTGATTTTCAAGATGTGCGCACGGCAATGTGAGCGGGTTTCATAACGACGGATTATGGCAGGTATGGCCGATCAGACGTCGATCTGTTCGACGAACTGGGCGTGTTCCTGAATATAGGCGTATCGTTTCTCCGGTTTTTTGCCCATGAGCGTCTCGACCAGTTTCTGGGTGTCCCGGAACCTTTTGACGTCGTCGCGTTCATTGCCCACGGGCACCGTCACCCGGATCAGAATGCGGTTGGCCGGGTCCATGGTGGTTTCCTTGAGCTGGTGCGGCGGCATTTCGCCCAGGCCCTTGAAGCGGCTGATTTCGACCTTTCCGCGGCCCGAAAATTCGGATTCCATGAGCTCATCTTTATGGTCATCATCACGGGCATACAGGCTCTTGCTGCCTTGCGTGAGCCGGTAGAGCGGTGGTGAGGCAATATAGAGATGACCCTGTTCGATCAGTTTGGGCATTTCCTTGTAGAAAAAGGTGATGAGCAGGGCCGCGATATGAGCACCATCCACATCGGCGTCGGTCATGATAATGACCTTTTCGTAGCGCAGGCGATCAACATCAAGGCTGGTACCGATGCCGCAGCCCAGCGCTTCAACCAGGTCCTTGAGTTCCTGATTTGCATTCATTTTGTCGCGCGTGGCACTGGCAACATTGAGTATCTTGCCGCGCAGTGGCAGCACAGCTTGAGTTTCACGCTTGCGACCCTGTTTGGCCGAGCCACCGGCAGAATCACCTTCTACCAGGAAGATTTCGGTGCCTTCGGCCGTACTGCGCGTGCAGTCCGTCAACTTGCCCGGCAGGCGCAGTCGCCGCGTTGCCGATTGTCGTTTGGTTTGTTTGTCCTGCCGTTTGCGCAGGCGCTGATCAGCCCGTTCAATGACATGCTCAAGCAGGGCCTGGGCGGTTTCGGGGTCTGCCGACAGCCAGTGTTCGAAATGATCCCGAATGGTGTTTTCGACCAGTTTGGTGGCAGACTGGGAGACCAGTTTTTCCTTGGTCTGGCCCTGAAACTGCGGCTCGGGGATAAACAGTGACAACATGGCGCAGGCACCACCAACGATGTCGTCGGCGGTGATCTTCGATGCCTGCTTGTTGTTGACCATTTCGGCGTGGTTTTTGAGGCCGCGTAACAGCCCCGAACGCATGCCGGAATCGTGGGTGCCGCCCAGCGGGGTTGGCACCGTATTACAATAGGTGCTGATGTAGGGTTCCTGATCGAGTGGCCATGCAATCGCCCACTCAACCTTGCCGTCCGATGGTCCTCCGCCATTGAGTTTGGCCTGACCCGCAAACGGGTCGGCTGACATGGTGCGGCGGTCGAGCATATTGGCTTTCAGGAAATCAACCAGTCCACCGGGAAAATGAAGACTGGCACTTTCCGGCGTATCATCCTTGCCCGTGATCAGTTCTTTCGCGCACGACCAGCGAATTTCCACGCCGCGAAACAGATAGGCCTTGGAGCGCGCCATACGGTACAGCAGGGCAGGTTGGAACCGGGCGGTATCGCCAAAAATGCCTGTATCGGGGACAAAGGTTATTGTCGTGCCCCGTCGATTGTTGGTGGCACCATTGTCGATGAGCCCGGTCATCGGACTACCGCAGGCGTATTCCTGTCGCCAGACCCGTTTTTCCCGCGCCACCTCAACACTCAGGTTTTCACTCAGGGCATTGACCACACTCAGCCCGACACCGTGCAATCCGCCCGAGGTTTCATACACCTTGCCGCCAAACTTGCCGCCCGAATGCAGCGTGGTCATGATAATCTCGAGGGCGGATTTGTCTTTAAACTTGGGGTGCGGGTCGGTGGGGATGCCACGCCCGTTGTCCGTTATGGTCAGCGTGTTCCCGGGCATGACGACAAAATCAATGCGGCTGGCATGGCCGGCGACGGCTTCATCCATGGAATTGTCGAGGATTTCTGCGGCCAGGTGATGCATGGCCCGTTCGTCGGTGCCGCCAATGTACATGCCCGGACGTCGCCGTACCGGCTCCAGACCCTCAAGGACTTCGATATCCTTTGCCGAGTAACCGTCATCATTGCTGGCCACGAGTTTTCCCGGTTTCTGCTTTCCGGGTTTGCTGGCGGATTTTGCATCAGCTTTCGGGGCATCAGCCTTCGGATCTGGTGCCTTTTTCTTCGTGGCCTGATTAAACAGATCTTCCATGCGTATCCGGGGGCTCGTTGTTACACCGCTTTCAGGCTCGCAATGTGTGCAGTCCAGCCCTGTCAGGCAGGTTGCGATCCATCGCGAGATACAGGAATAAGGTAGCCGAAACGCAGGCAATCACAAGATATCGTGATTTATGGGCGGGCAAAGAGGGAACGAAACCCAATTCCCTGCGTTTCGGCTTGAGGGCCGCGGGGAGCGGCTCAGGTAACAATCAGGACGGCGTATCCGGCCCAGGCAAATACAGTCATGCCAAGAAAGTCACGGACAAGGTGTGTAGTGATCATCATTGTTGTGTCTCCTGCCTAGGGTGATTCTCGTTGTATGATGTAAATATAGGGTATAAACCGAAACAAAACAAGAACAAAATGAGAATATTTATCAACTTATGTCACCAATGCCGATTTTGGCTGGCTGAGTCCAATAACGACGAACCGTGTATTAGAATGCCGGTCTGGGGGCGGAATAGAGTGTTGACGTATCTGAATTCTGGTTCAAAAACATCGATTCTGCTGTTGCCGCACTGGATGGATCGGCAAAAAATGATTATGATCCAGGTGGTCGAACGGGAGTCAGGGATTGGGTGATTTTATGACTTTGGATCAAAAAAAGTGCGAATCGACGACGATTTTCAGTCTGGCAAAAATTGGCCGCATTGGTTTGCTGGCAGGTAGTATTCTGGCGTTTGGTTTTGCCCAACACGCAGCACGCGCAGACAATGTCAAAATTCTGGATGCCACAGCCGAGGTCCAGGCCAATGGATTGTACGCGTTTTCGGTCACGCTGGAGCATGCGGACGAGGGCTGGACCCACTATGCTGACAGATGGGAAATCATCGGCGAGAACAACGCGGTACTGGGTGTGCGAACGCTGTACCACCCGCATGAGAACAATGTGCCGTTCACCCGCAGTCTGGCCAACGTCAAAGTCCCGATTGGCACACTGCAGGTCTCGGTCCGGGCCAATTGCAGTGTTGATGGTCTGACGCCCTATGAGCGCGTAATCGAGTTGCCACCACGTTGAGCATATCAGTGTGGTGAATATCACTGGACAAAGAATTTTAAAATGATACGGATGCGTTCTTCCTAACCCAGACTTAGTCCGGCCCGCACACGATTGGGGCTGTAACGCAATGGAGTTGTGTTGTGCCAAACAAGGGCTCACATTTCACCGACGTCCGTTCGGTCATCGAATCACTCACACCCGGATTTCCCGTGTACTGCCTGCGACCGGCGGAACTGGAACGTTCAGCCAAACTGTTTCTGGATAATTTCCCGGGCCGCGTTCTGTACGCCATCAAGTGCAATCCCAATCCTGCCGTGCTGCAATGCCTGTACGATGCGGGTATCCGGCACTTCGATACAGCGTCGCTGGTTGAAATCGCCACGATCCGCGAGATGTTCTCGGATGCTGACGCCTACTATATGCATCCGGTCAAATCGCGCGCATCAATCATGAGCGCGCGTGAAGTCTACAATATTGATCACTGGGTCATTGACCACGAGAGCGAACTCGACAAGCTTGTTGACGTCGTGGGGTCCGGGGACGGACAGGTGGTGCTGGTCCGCATTCGCACGAAATCCTTTGGTGCTGCGTTCGAGCTTTCCGACAAGTTTGGCGCCCCCACTCAGCAGGCCGCATCCCTGTTGGACAAAGTGGCGGGGGCAGGGTTCCAGCCGGGACTGGCCTTCCACGTGGGATCCCAGGTCCGAAACATCGAGGCTTTCCGCGATGCCATCAGAACCGTCGGTCAGGTACTTGAAAACGCCAAAACCCATATTCACTATCTTGATGTGGGTGGCGGATTTCCGGTTCAGTACATCGACGAGGATATCCCGGACTTCATGGAATTCATGGACGCCATCAAAGAGTCACTGAAAACTATTAATCTGCGCGGTGATTGTGTTGTCATGTGCGAGCCCGGCCGCGCCCTGGTGGGCAGCGGCGCATCCCTGGTGACACAGGTACAGTTGCGCAAAGAGGATACGCTCTATCTGAACGACGGTATCTATCATTCCATGTCGGAACAGCGTGGCGGGTTCAAGATGCCCGTGCGCGCCCATCGCCTGAAGGGTGAGATGTCGGCTGAGACCGAAGACTTCACCATCTTCGGACCCACTTGCGACAGCGTGGACGTGTTGCCCTACAAGCTCACCCTGCCGGCCGATATCAACGAAGGCGACTGGGTCGAGTTCGGCCAGATGGGTGCCTATTCCAACTCCATGGCCACCGCCTTCAACGGCTTTTTCACGGAGACCTATGTGACCGTGGATGAAGCGCCTTTGTTGGTGAGTGACGACTCGGACGCGTAAAACTTGGGTCGGGAGTTAGTCGAAATAATCCGTGCCATAAACCCGGGCAATCTTCTTCGCCCCCCACACCTGCGGGATATCCTCTTCCTTGACCCTGTGGCGATAGGTCACGTTTATCCGGCGCGACAGAATGAAATAGCCGACCCCGAGAACTGCCCATCCCACAGGAATCAACAATGCGGCCAGAGCTTTTGCATCGATTTCATTAAACACAGACAGTGCACCGTACGTCGTCAGTGCACCAAACAATACATGCGAGCCGATCGTAATTCTAATGAACCAAATACTACGTTTCCGGCAAAGATTTAGCATCCATGCGAGTAGTGGAACCAAAATAAACGCGACTACAAATGCGATCAAAGATGGTTCAAAAATCACCTCTCCTACTGAAATGACGATGAACATCATCAGTTGGAATATATAGAAAGCCATGAATCCCCCGTTTCCATACAACGAGTGAAATTCCGCTTCCTTCTTTTTGATTTTTATCCAGCCACTCACTACAAAGCCCCGATATACAGAGTAATTATCTTGGTTTGCATGGCATATGTCGTCAAGTTCTCAAAAATGAACCTCGAAGCAATTCGGATAGACATTGGGTTCGTGTACGAAAAAGGGCCGCCCGTTGCCGGGCAGCCCTGACTTTGCGATGTTTTGGCCTTGTGGTGTTGGTCAGACCGAATAATACATCTTGAACTCCACCGGGTGGGGTGTGTGTTCCATGTTGTAGACTTCTTCCCACTTGAGATCCATGTAGGCGTCCAGTAGATCGTCGCTGAACACATCGCCTTTCTTGAGGAAATCGCGGTCAGCATCCAGGCATTCCAGGGCTTCACGCAGCGAGCCGCAAACCGTGGGCACATCGGCCAGTTCTTCCGGTGGCAGATCATACAGATCCTTGTCCATGGCATCGCCGGGATGGATTTTGTTCTGAATACCGTCAATACCGGCCATGAGCATGGCGGCGAAGGCCAGATAGGGGTTTGCTGTGGGATCTGGGAACCGAACCTCAACCCGCTTGCCATTGGGTGACGTGGCAAAGGGGATACGGCACGAAGCCGAGCGGTTGCGGGCCGAGTACGCCAGCAGAACAGGCGCTTCAAATCCGGGGATCAGCCGCTTGTAGCTGTTGGTGGACGGGTTGGAGAAAGCATTTATCGCTTTGGCGTGCTTGATGATGCCACCAATGTAGTGAAGGCAGCTATCGGACAGATCGGCATAACCGGAACCCGCGAAGGTGGGTTTGCCATCTTTCCAGATGGACTGATGGGTATGCATGCCGGAGCCATTGTCGCCGGCTTTCGGTTTCGGCATGAATGTTGCCGTCTTGCCGTAGGTATGGGCGACCATGTGGGTGCAGTACTTGTAGATCTGCACATTGTCGGCTGTCCTGAGCATGGT
>JAJFID010000300.1 GCA_021775325.1 Rhodospirillales bacterium | reverse complement strand
GGGGTGCTGCGAAGATCGGTCAGGCCAAGGCTACAGTGACATTTAACTAACATTCAGGAGCTGCAATGAGTGATACCCTAAAAACAGTCAGCCCGGTTGATGGCAGCATTTATGTGGAGCGTAGCTATGCAACCGAGGCCTCCATATCAATGGCCCTCGGGAAGGCCAGAAAAGCACAGGCGATCTGGCAGCAAACACCGATCGAAGAACGTGCTGCAATCTGCAATCGCGCTGTGGACGGTTTTGTCGAGTCCAAACAGGGTATTGCAGAAGAAATAAGCTGGATGATGGGCCGCCCAGTTGGTTCGGCACCCGGCGAGGTCGGTGGTCTGGAAGAACGCGCCCGGCACATGATAAATGTTGCAGAGAATGCATTGAGTGACATTAGCGTCCCTGACAAAGAAGGATTCATCCGGTTTATTCGCCGCGTGCCTCTGGGTGTTACCTTCATCGTGGCACCGTGGAATTTCCCCTACCTTACCTCGGTCAATGCTATCGTTCCGGCTCTCATGGCCGGAAACGCGGTTATCCTCAAACATTCAGCGCAAACGCCATTGTGCGCCGAACGCTATGCCGAGATGTTCGAAAAAGCGGGTATGCCGGAAGGTGTTTTCCAGTACCTTCACCTCACCCATGCGGATACAGAACGTGTGATCAAGGCACCCGAGATAGATTTTGTCGGTTTCACAGGCTCTGTTTCCGGTGGCGTTATGGTTGAACAGGCAGCCGCTGGCCGGTTCATCGGAGTCGGTCTGGAACTGGGCGGCAAGGATCCGGCCTATGTGCGGAGTGATGCCGATCTGGCGCACGCGGTGGAGAACCTCGTGGATGGAGCATTCTTCAATTCTGGACAGTCGTGTTGTGGAATTGAACGAATTTATGTTCACGACAGCTTGTACGATGACTTTGTCAGCGGGTGCGCGACGCTGGTCAGTCAGTTCAGGCTGGGAAGTCCCATTGATGCAGACACCAATCTCGGTCCCGTAGTCAAAACGTCTGCGGCAGAGTTTGTTCGGGGTCAGGTCAACGAGGCCGTCAGTCAGGGTGCCAGCGCCTTAGTCGATGCGTCTTCGTTTGCTGCCGATGCGCCGGGTTCTCCATATCTGGCACCTCAGGTACTCGTGGATGTGGATCATTCCATGCGGGTCATGTCTGAAGAAAGCTTTGGTCCCGTCGTTGGTATCATGAAGGTTGGCTCTGACGAGGAAGCCATATCCCTGATGAATGACAGCGATTACGGTTTGACTGCCGCCATCTGGAGCAACGATGCCGATGCTGCCATCTCCATTGGGGATCGCATTGATACCGGGACCTGGTTCATGAACCGATGTGACTATCTTGACCCTGCCCTGGCCTGGACGGGCGTGAAAGATTCCGGACGGGGTTGCACACTGTCGTCGTTAGGTTATGAGCATCTGACCCGACCAAAATCCTTTCACCTTCGCACAACACTTTAAAATTCTTACTCAGACATTTCGAGGAACCGCACGCATGACGAACCTAGTTGGAAACTGGAACTACCCTACGGCCATGAGATTTGGCATTGGCCGTATTTCGGAACTGGCTGATTGCTGCCGTGAACTGGGTATGAAACGACCGCTTCTGGTAACAGACCCTGGTCTGGCGGGCCTGCCCATGGTTCAGGAAGCGGTTGCCGCAAATGATGCGTCCGGTGTTCCCACCGGTCTGTTCAGTGAGATCAAACCAAACCCGGTCGGAAAAAACATCTCCGCAGGTGTCGATGCTTACAAAGCTGGCGGCCACGACGGCATTATTGCCTTTGGCGGTGGATCAGGCCTGGATGCCGGGAAAGCCATCGCCCTCATGGTTGGCCAGACCCGCCCTTTATGGGACTTCGAAGATGTCGGCGACAACTGGACACGCGTTAATGCGAGTGCTGTCCCGCCAATCATTGCTGTCCCGACCACGTCAGGCACGGGATCAGAGGTTGGCCGGGCGTCTGTCATTACCAACGACGAAACCCACAACAAGCTCATCATTTTCCACCCAACCATGGTGCCCAGTATCGTGATCTGTGATCCAGCACTGGTTGCGGGGCTGCCAGCGCACATAACCGCAGCAACAGGCATGGACGCGTTGGCACATTGCCTGGAAGCCTACAGCGCACCCGGATATCATCCCATGGCCGAAGGTATCGCGATTGAAGGATTACGCCTTATTCACGACTGGTTGCCTGCCGCCGTTGAAGACGGATCCAATCTCGAGGCCCGCAGCCATATGATGGCTGCCGCAGCCATGGGCGCTACGGCATTCCAGAAGGGATTAGGCGCCGTACATTCGCTTTCACATCCGGTGGGCGCGATTTACGACACCCATCACGGGCTAACCAACGCCGTGTTCATGCCATACGTCATGGTCTTCAACCGGCCTGCTATCGACAACAAAATGGGACGTGCCGCCAGCTTTATCGGCCTGAAGGATGCATCTTTTGACGGTATGCTTCAGTGGGTCATGGATTTGCGCACAGCGTTTAACGTCCCGCACACGGCTGCTGAACTGGGCATCAAGGAAGACCGCATGGACGAGATCGCGGAAAAAGCCGAAGCTGATCCATCCACTGGCGGCAATCCGGTCAAGGCGGGTAAAGCCGAGATGTATCAGATTCTCGCTGCGTCCATGGAAGGGCGCGTCTGAAGACCTGTAGCGCTAGAGCATTTCCGGGTTATTCTGGATCATTCTGATGATGGTGCGATGAGACGGCTCGTCAGGCGCGCGGCGAAGCGCGTAGCGGGGTTACGGGCGAGCCGTGCAACGCAACGACCGTCCAGCGCGGCATCACCCGTCGGGCCGGGCCTTTGAAATCTGGCTTGCGTCGTGCTTTTTGACCGTAGTCCCGCTACGCTCTGCAAAGCACTCCTAATCCAGATTTCAAAGGCCTCGGTCAGAATAACCCAGAATAACCCGGAAACGCTCTAGGCTCGGACAAGGGGGCGGCTCAGACACGTGGGACCGCCTAACCCCTTTAGACTGATATGATCAGCGCTGTATTCATGGACGGTCGCCCCGGCGGCAATCAGGCGTTCTTTTGTAACCGGATTGCCGGGCACCACGATGACTTCACGTGGCCGGATCGCCAGTACATTACACCCCATTGAATCGAACTCCTCGTCCGGTACTTCGACGAGTTCCAGGCCGCGTTCGAGCAACCAGTTCCGGAACGGTACCGGCATGGTACGCGAATAGACGACGGCCAGGTCACGGTCGATGGGACTGATCATGGACATGAGGTGGAATACATCTGATGGTCCTACCCAGTGCGGCAAGGGAACCACTTTCAACTCGACGTCAGGCCCCAGAAACTCGCCGAGTTGACGAATGCCGTCCGCATTGGTGCGATAGCCCTCGCCGACCACGACCGTATGATCGTCCAGCCAGAAAACGTCACCGCCTTCCAGACGACCGTCACCTTCAATGTAACCCTTAACCGGAATGTCATGGGCAGTGAGATAATCCGCCATGGCCGATGGTTCGTCGGACCGGGCAGGCTTGCCCATATTACACAGAACGACGCCGCCCGGCACCGGAAACGCCGCGTCCCGCACATAAATGCCGTCGAGCGTCAGGTCTTCATCGGCTGACAGAAAATGCACGTGGGCACCCGACGATGAGACGAGATCGGAAAACACGTCGTATTCCTGAACAGCCAGATCAGCATCCGGTTTCGAGAGATAGTTCAGGCCCTGCCACTGCGCCTCAATACGGGCTGGAGAGCCGAAGGCATCGCGGGCATGGCGAAGGATTACGGAGCGGATTTCGTCGTATTCATTGAAGTGTGATTCTGGATCAGATGTACTTGTCATGAGCGAGTTATAGCAAACCGAGCCCATGCTTCAAGCGCGTGATCGTCCGTTGGGCAAGATATCGGTACAACGGTAAATTTTCAGGAGGAGAAACAGTACCTGGCAGGCAGACGCGGGGGAGGGAATGGGTGGTTCGCCCGCCCGCCAGGCTGTTGGTAACCCTTGAATTCGTACCCACATTCCGCAACAGAAAAGGCCGTCAGGTTACCACTTTCGTTCAACTCCCTCCTTGGAGGAAATTGGTCTTTCAATAAGCGCTATGCCCATGGAGAGACCAATTTTGGATACCGGAGTGTGGTTCGGTCGGGAGCAGATGGTTCGCCCGGGGGAGAGTCAAAACCATCTGCATCAATACCGAGACTTTTCTGCTTGTCCCGAACCCGAACCGAATATCCTTTCGGCACCCTGGAACAGAAAACTGTTCACGGTCATATATTTGCAATGACCATGCCAAAAACATGACATTATATATTTCAATGAGTTAGGTGGATCGATTGATCGAATTCCAGTGGATTTTCTCGATTTGGGAATTCAATTCGATGGTAATTGTCAATATGGGAATTCGATGATTCCCATTTTGGTAATAGCAACAGGATTGAGTGGATCGCGTTCCGAAACGACAACTGATCAGCAATTCCCTTATTCGGGTTCACTGAGTCTACCCATTTTAGAAAGTACGAGTTTCGCCTCGTCGTTTCCAAGATCGGCAGCTTTCCGCAGATATGCTATCCCGCGATCTTCGTCTTTATTGTAGAAGTATCCACCCCAGTAAAGGGTACCGAGTACATTGAGGGCAAATGGGTCGCTTTTACCCGCCTGTATAGAGAACCAATCCAGCGCAGATTTGACGGTGCGACCAAACAGATCATTCTCCGCGAAAGGCGGAATCACAACGTCTTCCGGAGGCATGCCACTCTCGTGAAAGAACACACCAAGCCTTAGAACCTTTCCGTATCGCTCGTTGAGAAATTCAATAGCCTCGTCCAGTCCCTGGTCCGCTGATTTATTGATCCAGTAGAATGCCTGATCGAAGTTCTTATCAACGCCATACCCCTCGAAATACGCTTCACCCAGATACATTTGCCCGTCAGCATCTCCCAGATCTGCTGCCTGGCGGTACAGTTGGGCCGCCTTTGAATCATCGCGATCAACACCCACGCCTTCATGATAGGCCACGCCAAGTGCGGCCTGTGCTGAAGCAAGGCCGCCTTCCGCTGCACGGGACAGGTACTCGATAGATTTCGTGAGGTTATCCGGCGATTGGCCATCCAGATAGACACGAGCCAGCATCCCAAGCGCGAAGAGATTCCCCTTGTCGGCTAACGGGTTCAGCAATCGAATCGCCTCATCATTGTCCGGTTTAACAACAAGGCCATCGACGTAAAGTTCGGCCAGAGAAAGACGCGCCGAATCGCTGCCTAACTTGACGCCACGTTCCCAAAAAGCGACACCCTGTAAAATCAGGTCCTTGAATTCAACGCTGTTAGTCGGGAGAGAGCCTCCCGTGGGTACACTCTCTGCCTTGGCTAGGTCCAGATACTCCAAGCCAAGTGAGTAAGCAGCGTGAGCGTATCCCGCGTTGACAGATTTAGTGTAAAGCGAAATTGCCTTGTTCTGCTCACCCGCGCGAAGATATGCACGACCAGCCAGGTATAAAAGGTGCGGATTTTCCGGGTATTCGGCCAACGCTTCTTCGCAAGCTTTGATCGCGTCCGGTGCATCAATAGATTCAAACACAATGCCGTCAGCGACACGATTCGGGTCTTCCGGGTGAGAGGCCAGTTCGTCACACCGCGTAGCAGGTATCTCACTGGCACCTGATACCGACGTACCAAGTATGATAACGATTATTGCAAATGCAATCAGCAAGAAGCATTTCAGCACGCATTTACCAGAATTCGGTGACAGTTTATTCGGTGACAGTTTACTTTTAGTCCAGGGTGCAGCCGAAAACAGGCACCGAAACCCGAGCTCAACTAGTAAATTGTGCCCGTAAATCATCGCGACACTCCTACTTGATCTCAATTGATTTTTGCGCTCCCAGAACCGAGATAGCGTCGTTTTTGCTCAGACCACTAACGATTGTGGAGGAATACAGTAAGCGTAAAGCCACTATGTCAATTTGCGATATAGTTCCAGACTGAGAACCTTTGTATAACACAGACTCAGGATGTTTCACGATCCCAAACAGACCGAATGAGCGAACAAAGGGTTCTGCAAAACACCTTTGAATCTCACCTAGAGATAATGACGATCGCAGAAAGAATATTGCGCCGATAATTTTGCCGGACGGTTCCATAGAAACATGAATCGAACAATTGTTCGATTCCCATGATTTCAGTACCATGCCTAACTCCGCTTCTATATCGGGGGAAACGTCTCCAATAAGAACAGCGAAATTTGCATCCGAGACATTATCTACCCTTAAGGGGCGTTGCCCGGTAACTTCGCCTAGTTTCTGAAACAAGTGCGTTGCTGAACCGGCGAACTCGTCAGAAACCTCAGAGGGAACACTGAACTTGATGCGTTTCTCCCACTTAAACACCTTGGCACTTTCATCGAATACGGCTTCGCGAAAGAAACTCAAGTCATCATCACTGAGCAAGTGATATTTTTTGCCCATTGCATAGTCTTTGACATATCTGAATGGGGAAACTTCTCCAAACGTGTAATATGACTTGTAAGAGAACACCACCAACATCACAGTTATGGTGATGCAAAGAAATTCTAGTATTTTCCTTGTGCGATAACTCACAACTATTTCTCGGTGTACCGATTACATTGCCCTCTGCAACACAGTGACAATTTGCCTTTAACAAAACGCCAACCCCTGTCTCGCTCAAGGCAAGAACCGGAAGCTGGTACTGGCGACTCGATGCCGCCTCCCGCTGGCAAGATCGCACTCGTTGTCATTGGACCATTCCCACCCCTGAGAAACGCACGCGCCGTGAACTCTTTTTCACCCGACAATCGTCACGGTTGCATGAGCATAACACCAGTGAACTAATTGAGAGTCAAATGGCCTCATATCAGGGTTGCAGATGGATGCTACCTGATTATCTCGCCTGCGCCAAAAAGCCTTGACATTTATCTATTTTTGGATTATATTCCTTTTTTTGTTGTGGTGCTCTTTCCCATTGTGAATCTGTTCCAACGCAATACCGCCAATATGGATGCCCGAAACCGGGTGCCCGGCATATGAGTGGAATTGCGGAGAATACCCAAAATCGCCATAACGGCTCGATGGCGTCTACAAATGTAGTCAAAAGTCTACCAGATTATGGAAAATAATCTCCCGTAAGCCATTGTTTTAAAACGAAATGTAGACTTCAAGGGGGTAAAATAGTGTGCAAAAGTGGCGAAAAGTCTACAAAATAAACAATATCAAGGGCTTACAGACCGCAAAAACATGCCATTTCCATCTGCGTCATATCACCTAACCCATTGATACTACACAACACTTTCCCGAGTGCCCGCACCCCTGATAATCAGGCAAACGAAAGTCTACAAAACAAGTAATATCAATATCTTACACGTGACGACGCGCCCGTCGCGGTGCCGGACCGGGTGGTTAATACCCGTCCGTCTGTCAGGCCCGGCACGCTTTTCGCGGCAGTACCTTTAACTCAATCCAGTTGCGAATCTCCAGGGTGCGGATGTCATCGTCCAGCACATCCCGGTCAATGCCCAATTTCCAGGCAAGGTCCGTACGATTGTGATCAGCCGCCAGGGTTTCCATATCATCCGAATGTGCAGCAACGGCTGCCAGGTCCTGATGGTATCCGCCCTCAACCATCATGTCGCCATACATGGTGTTCAATCGACCGAGATGGAACAGGTCGAATTCCGGATGGTACTGCACACCCCAGAAGTCCGTTCCACAATGCTTGAATGATAACGCCTGTACACGGGAATGACGGTTCGTCGCCAAAACCACACCACCCGTAGGTATGTGCGTAACCTCATCGAGATGAATGCAGGGCGTATCGAAGACGGCCGATTTACCCTCGTACAAGGGGTGTCCCTTACCTTCCGGTGTCAGTGTCACCTTTCTTGCAATGCCGACTTCCCGCCCGAAAGGCGATGGTCTGACGATCCCACCGGCTGCCATCACAGAAATCTGCATGCCCCAACAGCTACCCAGTATGGGCACACCGGCTTCGAAAACAGATTGCGCAAATTTGATCTGGCGCGTGACGTTTTCTTCAGCGTGGTACGCATGCAGACCGGAACCACCGATGACAACACCATCATAGGCCGCCAGTTCAACGCCCGATGGCAGGATGCTATCCAGATCAGCACCATATGCCTTGTCGATGTGTACCTCGGGACACACCGCACGCAACGAAACGGCGTACCGTTCCCCGGCGGGCAACGTGCCAAAATCATAAGCCCGCTGGCAGTTCTCGGAAAGGTTCCCTTCCAGGATTAAAATGTGGGGATTGTTTGCCAAATCGTCCTCTGGGTTCCTGTTAACTGCGTCGTTTGATCATGGTAGGAATGACGAGCTGATCGATCCAGTTCTTGACTTCAAGCTGACGCACATCGCGATTAAGAATGTCATCATCAACACCCAGCAACCATGCGATATCGTTGCGGGACGGGTCCTGATGGAGCGTTTCCAGCAGGTTCACGAAATCCTCGCCTGCCTCGCGGGTATTGAAAAAACCCAGCTCCATGAGTTTGGCAATGCGGCACCACGTCAGCCGCGCCATCTCGCGCAGATCATACTCCGGGTGATACTGCAGCCCCCAGAACACGCCGCCCTGATTGACGACTGAGACTGACTGAATCGTCGTAAAAGCGTTGCCACTCAGGCTCACGGCACCAGATGGTAAATGCGTAATCTCGTCAACGTGACTGATGTAGGCATCGAAAACACCAGTCTTTCCGGCATACATGGGATGTCCCAAACCTTCCGGTGTAAGCTGTATTTTGCGCGCAAATCCCATTTCGCGACCGTTTGGGTTGGCCTGAACCAATCCGCCAGCAGCAACTACGGCGATTTGTGCTGCCCAGCAACTGCCAAATCCCGGCACCTGGGCCTTGAACGCCTCGCGTGCCAACTCAATCTGTGCCCGAACCTCCGGTTTATCTTCAAACACACACAGGCTGCATCCCGTCCAGGCAATGCCATCATAACCTGCCAGGTCTGTTCCATTCGGCAGACGGTCGCCTGCGTCACTGGGATACAGAATATCCACCGCTGCGCCCGGTGCGTGATGGGTCAGCATATTTTGATACTGTATCCCGGCAGATGTCGCACCGCCCGCTTCCAACTCGTCACGAGCAGATTTAGTATATCCATCAATAACCAGAAACCTGGGATTCAGTGCCATGGCGTCCTCCGCATTCTACCGTGCCGCAAGCTCATCAATAATACCCGGCAAATCCGCGTGACGCTCGCAGATAGCATCTGCTGACGTGGTTTCCGTGTCATGGGCGCGCTTCGCCGTAAAGAGAACGGCTTTCATGCCCAAAGCCTGCGGTCCTTTGACGTCATTGTGGTCCCGGTCACCGATGTGCACCATTTCGTCAATAGCCACGCCCATTTGCGATGCTGCTGATTCAAACATGCTGGGGTGGGGTTTGGAATGTCCCACTTCGTCAGAAAAGGCAAATCCTGAGAAGAACTCTTTGAGCCCGTGCACGTCCAATAGCTGACGCAGGCCGGTTCCCGGCGTCACAATAGTATCCGAAGCAATACAAAGCCTGTACCGCCCAGCCAGATCAGCCAGCGCGTCACGGGCACCGTCAATGGGATCCGGCGGCACATCCACTTCAAGTCGACCAAGCGCGTCAATAACGCCATTTTTTGCGTCTGTCGGCAACGTACGACCGAGTCCTGTCAGGATGACATCCAGCCGTTCCTCCAACCACCAGGTTACCGAGTGGCCCTGCCACAGATTAATAAAGGCCGCGTCTGCCACGTCGTAAGCCTGATACGCGGCTTCCTGAGAAATCGCTTCGGCTTCGTTCAGCGCCTGCCAAACCAGATGACGACGTTCATCTGCTTTACTGCGCAAACCCTGCTGTTTTCTTCTGGGCTCGTCGGAATCGTCATCAATCAAGGTTTCCCACAAATCGAATGTGACGGCTTTGATACTGGCCACGTTATTGCTCCTGTGATGGTCATGAGACAAAAAGTCGGTAGCGATGCTACGCCTGTGATTTGGGTCTAAAGCCGGAACACGCAGGCGTCAAATAAAAATCGGGAAATTGCGGCCTGGCATTGGAGGATTTCATGTGAAACCGACTATCCCATATCAATTGTGGGTGGCAATCCACGCTTCAATGGCTTTGTTGGCCACGTCCCGTTGACTCTGGTTCATGCTCAAACTGATCCGGTCACGCGCTTTTGCCGGATCGTATTCTATGCTTTCCTTAAGGACGCGTTTGCGATGTCTTTCAGCCAGACTGTACCATTTGTAAGCTTCTACAGGGTCCACGCGAACACCCCATCCGGAATCATACATTCGACCAACCAGGTACTGTGCAACGGGTTGACCATTTTCAGCAGCGCGCTTAAACAACTCCAGCGCCTTCGTTCTATTGTGACCCGGGACAAGACCGCGAAAATTCAGTTGCCCCAACGCATACTGTGCTTCAGGGCTATTCGCTGCCTCTGCACTTCGCGCATACCAGCGAGCCGCCAACTCGTAGTTTTGTTGGATACCCTGCCCCTCCTCGTACATGCGACCCAACTCATACTGAGCCTCCGCGTGCCCACTGACTGCGGCACGTTGAAACCATCCAAATGAAATCGCCGGATCGCGTACAAGGTCGTCTGTGAAAAGGAAGTGTTTCCCCAACTCATATTGCGCATTTGCACTGCCGGATTCCGCCGACGGCATCAAAACATCACTTCGTTCCGCATGTTCTCGTCGGATCCGTGCATTGTCGTCCTCCGCCAGGTCGCCCAGGAAGACGTTAGCTGCCCACGCAGATACCAATATCCCCAGGAACAGAATCGTGAATACGAGCCGCATCGATTAACGTCCGGTATGTGGTGAGTAGATAGTTACGCAGACTGGCGTTTTAACGCTGATTCAGGTGCGATGCAATCGATGGTCCCGTTCACTGGTTGGGGTCGGCAGCATCGATAAAACCAATGCGTTCGCTTGGCGCACGCTGGGGATCCGGTTCTGTATAGCAGGTAACGCTCCCTAGCGTTGGATAGCAGTACAGATGTGACTGCTGAATAACTCTCGCGTCTTCAACACAATAAGATTTGTCCTGCTCCACCCGCAGAAATGAACAATCTTTACCGCTTACCAAAGAAACCAGATGATCACTGGCTGTTTTGTCAAATACAGCAGCAGATATGCTCTCTACCGCGAACAGTTCGCCCGTACATCCCGCAAGTGGCAAAGTTATCGCCATGACAAGGACCGCTAAACCGGATTTGAGTTTGGGTGGAATAATCATTTCGAATTAGACTCTTCGCTGCGAATTTGGACTGTTGCCCCATCACCATAATGAGGTCATGGTTAAAAAATGATTAAGTCGCGTCCCCGTAAACAGTTTTGGAAGAAAAAGCATGGTCGCAATGGATTCTCCTGTATGTGATTTTGGCTGGGCCGCACCCCAATTCACGTTGCCCGGTGTCGACGGACAATCATACAGCCTAGCCGATATCTCGGGCATTAATGGTACGCTCGTAATGTTTATCTGTAACCATTGTCCCTATGTAAAAGCCATTGTTGGCAAGCTGGCTTCAGACTGTGCGGAACTGCAGTCCGCCGGTATTGGCGTAGTAGCGATTAGCGCCAATGATGCGGCAAACTATCCTGCCGATTCATTCGAAAATATGAAGGTGTTTGCGAAAACCAATGGATTTTCCTTTCCCTATCTGTATGACGAACAGCAGTTCGTTGCACGTGACTATAATGCGATCTGTACTCCCGACTTTTTTGGCTTCAATCGTGACCTACAGCTCCAGTATCGGGGACGTTTCGACTCCTCCGGATCAAATTTTGGTGCGCCAAATTCGCGACGTGAACTCTATGAGGCCATGATATTGATTGCCGATACAGGGCGAGGGCCCGCAGATCAAACCGCCAGTATCGGGTGTTCTATTAAATGGCGCACGTGAACCGAGGCCAATTCATTGGTTTGAGTGCGGGGTTCCAGCCAATGATTGAGTTTCCGGGTTTGCGTTCTGGTATCGGACTCACTATTTTACCGAAACCGTCAGTTGCACGATACATGAGAACTGGCGCATAGATTTATTCCCACTATGGCGGACATACAATTGGCAGAAGATACAGATACTGGCCTACTTCGTGAAATCGACGAAGAGATACGGCAGGAACACTACGAAAAGCTTTGGAGCCAGTACGGCAAGCACGTCATTGCCGCCGCCATCTTACTGGTCGCATCGGTTGCCGGCTATAAGGGCTGGCAGTCATACGATCTTTCGCAGCGTACTGAGAGTGGCCAACAGTTTGCCCAGGCCATTGCCTCGGTTTCCGCCGGCAATCTGGATGAAGCACAATCGGCATTTTCTACTCTCGCCGAAGATGGCACGACTGGATACAGGACGCTCGCCAAGTTTCGGGTAGCCGCAATACTGGCCGAAAAAGGTGAAACTGACAATGCCGCCAACGCCTACAGATCAATCGCCACCGATAGCGAAGTGCCCGCAGAATACCGGGATTTGGCCGTCGTTCTTGCGGCCATAAATTCCCTTGATACCGCCGACCCTTCGAGTGTCGTCGCCGCTCTCGCGCCTGTTACAGGGGATGGAAACCCCTGGCGACATACAGCACGCGAAATCAGCGCCGTGGCACTCATCAGCGGCGGTCAGACCGATGAGGCTATCAAGATTTTGACCCCTCTATCATCGGATGCGGCTGCTCCTGCTGGTATGCGTCAGCGGGCGCAGGAACAACTCGCTGCACTTGGGCAGCCCTGAAATCCAGAAGTATTGACCGGAGACTCCATAACATGACCCGCCAATTCCTCCTGATTTTCAGTATTCTGGTGATTTCTGGATGTGACTTGTTTGTGGAAAAAGAAGAGATAATTCTTCCCGGCGACCGCATATCTGTTCTGCTGCACCAACGTACAATTAACGCTGATCCGGAGCTTGCAGATGCACGGATTCTTCTGCCTGCGCCTTCTCCCAATGATGACTGGCCTCAAGCTGGTGGTTACGCCAATCATGCCATGCATCATATGCAAACGGCCAATGTTTTGGGCGAGCAATGGCGCGCCGATGTTGGCGAAGGCGCCAGCGACGAAGAACGTATAGTTAGCACACCCATTGTAGCGGCCGGCATGGTATTCGCGTTGGATGCTGACTCTGGGCTCACAGCGCTGAACGCAGACAATGGGAAACTGATCTGGTCTACTGCTTTGGCCCCCGAAGATGAAGAGGACGATGGTCACATTTCCGGCGGTTTGGCGTATTACAAGGGGCGTGTATTTATCACCACGGGCTTTGGTGATGTCGTCGCTGTTGATGCGGGCAGTGGCCAGGAAATCTGGCGTGAGTATGTGCGCGGCCCTATGCGCTCTGCGCCGACAGTCCGTAGCGGTCGGGTGTTCGCCCTGACAATTGATAATCGTCTTCTTGCGCTCAATGCCGAGAATGGTGAAACGCTCTGGACTCACGCTGGCATTGGCGAGTCGGCAAACTTGCTTGGCGGCGGCAGCCCTGCGGTCGACGGCAACATCGTTGTCGTGCCCTATTCATCAGGTGAGTTAGTGGCGCTCGATATCGAAACCGGTAATCTGTTGTGGTCAGATACACTGACGGTCATCCGACGGACAGAGTCCGTCTCCACGCTTTCCCATATTCGCGGTAATCCGGTCATTGATCGAGGACGTGTCATCGCCGTCAGCCACGGTGGCATCATGGCCTCCATCGACATTTCCAGTGGTCAGCGCGTGTGGGATCGGGAACTAGGGGGTATGGGAACGCCATGGGTCGCTGGTGACTACATATACGTCCTGACCAATGATGCCGAAATTGCCTGTTTGTCACGCAATGACGGGCGCATATTCTGGGTTCGTGGCCTGCCTCGCTTCGAAGACCCGGAAGACCGGGTTGACCCTATTGTGTGGAGCGGACCAATTCTTGCCAGCGACCGACTTATCGTTACCGGGTCCCACGGCGAAGCGTGGGCCATTTCACCCTACAGAGGGAATCTTCTCGGTCGGATCGAGTTGCCAGACAATATTTCTGTAGCACCTGTACTGGCCGGCGGCACAGTCTATTTCCTTGCTGATAATGCATCTGTCGTTGCCTATCATTGATTTTTGAGTCGCCTACAAGGCCTTCCGTCATGTCATTTACACTAGCTATCGTTGGTCGCCCGAATGTGGGCAAGTCCACGCTGTTCAATCGTCTTGCCGGCAAGAAACTTGCGATAGTCGACGACACGCCAGGTGTCACCCGTGACCGTCGAGAAGGTCAGGGAAACATTGGCGACCTGGCCTTCACCATCGTTGATACGGCAGGCCTCGAGACTGCAAAAGAAGGCCTGGAAAGCCGCATGTGGGCACAATCGGCGCAAGCGCTGGATGAGGCCGATGTGGCGTTGTTTTTAATTGATGCCCGCACAGGAATCACACCACTGGATGAACATTTCGCCGATGTCCTTCGCCGGCATGCCGTAACTGTCCTACTGGTGGCGAACAAGTGTGAAGGCCATGCGGCGGCGGCTGGCCTCTATGAGACCTATAGACTGGGATTAGGCGAGCCGATTGCAATATCCGCTGAACACGGTGAAGGCATGGTCGATCTCTACGAAGCCTTGCTACCCTATGAGAACCTGCATCGAGACGAAGAGAAAGAGTTGCCGGATTCAAACGACGTCGACCCACTGGATGATGGCCTCGAGGATCATGTAGGCCCCGTCCAGCTGGCCATTGTCGGCAGACCCAATGTAGGCAAGTCCACCCTCGTAAACCGATTGTTGGACGAAGATCGCATGCTGACGGGGCCAGAAGCGGGAATAACACGGGACTCGATCGCGTCTGAGTGGACCTGGCAGGGTCGCGAGGTGAAACTGGTGGATACGGCGGGCCTGCGAAAAAAGGCCCGCATTTCGGAAAAGCTCGAATCAATGTCAGCCAGCGACACGATCCGCGCCATTCAATACGCCCAGATCGTTGTCCTGGTACTGGATGCCAATGAAGGTTTGGAAAAACAGGACCTGACCATAGCATCCAAAGTGATCGACGAAGGCCGTGCCTTGATCATCGCCATGAACAAGTGGGATGCGGTGGATGACAGGGCCATGGCCATGAAACGGGTCGAAGACCGTCTGCAGACATCTTTGCCACAGGTACGCGGCATACCGGTTGTGACGTTCTCCGCGCTAACCGGCAAAGGTGTCAACCGGCTGATGCCCGCTGTTTTCGGTATATACGATACCTGGAACAGCCGTATTGCGACAGGTGAGCTCAACCGCTGGCTTGGCTACATGACTGAGGGACATCCGCCGCCTGCCGTCAATGGCAAAAGAATTCGCCTGAGGTACATGACACAAGCCAAGACACGTCCGCCGACGTTCGCCATCTTCTCAAGCCGTGCCGACAAGCTGCCAGCATCCTATACACGATATCTGGCAAATGGCCTGCGGGATGATTTCGGGCTTGAGGGCGTGCCCATCCGCATCTTTTTGCGCAAGGGCGACAATCCCTACGCCAAATGACTAACCGCCACCGCGTTGATACGCGCGTTCAAAGTTGGCCATAAAACGTTCAAACTCGATGTCATCAAAACCGGACGCATGAATCTCCACATTAGTGGTGGGAATGGTCAATAGTGCAATCCGGCGCTCACCTTCCGGCCCGAGGTTGATTTCAATGCGTTTGTCACCGAACGCATACACAATCTGCGTTCCTTGTGCCGTAAACTCGTCTGAACCGAGGGCAACCGGTAACAATCTGAAAAATTCTTTATGGGACGCACCCATATGCTGTTTGATTATACGGTCAGCCACGGAGGTTTTCCGGTTCGTCAATTGATCCATCGAAGGCTTTCGACCTAACCACCGGCGACAGGCGGCCAAACGGCGAGGTGGTCGCCTTCAACCAATTTATGCCCTATCCGTTCGCTCGGGGCTACATAACTACCGTTCACAAGTACGAGATGACACATCTCGGCAGGAAGGTGTAGTTGCTGCAACGCGGCGTCGACATTTTCGCCCTCGGATAACCTGATATCCGCCTCATTCTTCTGCGCACCGGCAGGCAGATACTCTGACAACATGGCGTAAAGCTTTATGCGGACAATCATTCCGGCAATCCCGGTAGGGGTCAGGTGTTTTCAGTGATAGCTTGGACACGACCCTATTGGCTAAGCCCCACATACGCCTCGGCAATACGATTGGGGTCTTCCAGCAGGCGCGCCTTCCATTTGCCCATAGGCGTACGTGCCTGAATCAGGCCACGAATACAACCAACCTGGTCCGTGCGACCAAGCGACAGAGCTCCGACAAGCCTGTCTTCATCAAACTCGAGCCGCATATATCGGTAATTATCCTTGTCAACAGTTTCCACCCCATCGCCACCGACGCCTTCCCACTGGCCGAACGATGCCGTAATAAGGCCTGCAGTATCCAAAACGTTCATGCTCAGACTGCCACGGTAGTTACCAGCATCACCACCGGTCATATTGATGGCAGCAATACGACCGTGCTCCGTCGCAGTGGGCTGAATGGCGTGAACGGCCCATCCATCTGTATCGAATTCGCGGCCCTTGGCGCAGTCACCGGCAGCGTAAACATTCTCCACGTTGGTGCGGAAATGATCGTCGATCAGGATACCATCTTCCATCTTGATGTCGGTACCTTCCAGAAACGCCGTATTTGATTTCACACCCGTGGCAACTACCACCAGATCCGCCGGAATGACGTCACCGCTGTCTACGCTGACCGCCAGCTTGCCATTGGCCTCGTCGACGGACGTCGCCCGCGTGGACGTCAACACGTTGCAACCCTTGGCAAGGCACCAGTCCTTGATCATGGTTCCACCGATCTGGTTCATCATGCGAGGCACCATGCGATCCTCCGCCTCAACGACCGTCAGGTTGACACCACGTGCGAGAAGAGATTCAAGAATGATACAGCCGATGAAACCAGCACCCATGAGAACAACGTCAGAGCCCTCTGCGGCATGGCGCACGATGTTGTGGGCATCCTCCAGTGTCCAGCAATGATGGACACCGTCGCGATCAAGACCGGGCACCGGTGGCTTCACTGGTGTGGCACCTGAAGCGATGAGTAACTTATCGTATTGAACAGTGTCTCCACCGCTCAGCGTGATTGACGATGATCCGGGATCTACTTTGCTGACATTGTCATCAATAACCTTGATACCATTGGCATCATAGTGACCGCCTGTTTTCCTCAGATGAGTCCCCGATTCCTCAATCTTTCCTGTCAGGAAATAAGGTATCGCCATACGCGAATAAGGTGAGGCTCCCTCACCGCTGATCATGGTGATGTCACCATTCGGGTCATTTTTTCGAAGAGTTTCTGCGGCAACAACCCCTGCGGGGCCAGCGCCAATAATGACGTAGTTCATGTCTTCTCCTGTATTCGTGCCTGAATGTGATGAGCGGGACAGGCTTTTTGGCTTGCCCCGTCAGTCACATGACTACAAGCCCAAACGTTGGACAGTTTCGTTGGTCGGTACACCGTCGGGTGTCCAGCCGCGTGCTTCATAATACTCAGGCAGCATCTGTGCCAACCCGTTGGTTTTTCCTTCCGCCGGACCGGAGGTTGCAGCCTCCGTCGTCAAACGAGCAGGCAAGTTATCGTCAGCAGACGTGAAACCAGCAGCATTGTTATACTGGCGTTCCATGTTCCAGATTCGCTCGCCGGTCTCAACCAGCCTCTCAGCAGTCCATTCCCCCTTGCATGCTGCATCAAGCTGAGGCGCGAGGTCCTCCGCTGACCAGGCAAAAGTGGTGAAGATGCATACGCCGGCAGAATCAAACGCAGCCGTTGCATCCTGGAAAGCCATCACCAAACCAGCTTTACCTTCGGTTTCCAGCGGATCGGTCTTGACCGGAATCCCAAGAACCTCGGAAGCGACGGTATAACTACGTAGGTGACATGCGCCGCGATTTGACGTGGCATAGGTCAGGCCCATGCCCTGAATGCCGCGAGAATCGTAAGCCGGGAACTCCTGGCCCTTAACCTGCATGGCCAATTCCGGGCGACCATATTTTTCACACAACAATTTCGAGCCCAACCCAAGTTCGGCACCAAATCCTTCGCCCTTACCAGTCAACTCAGCCATCTGGCACAATGCTTCGGCATTGCCAAACTTCAGCTCGACCCCACCCGTTTCATTGGTACCAATAACCCCATCTTCAAACATTTCCATGGCAGCCCCTAAAGTGGCACCAAAGGAGATGGGGTCAAACCCCTGTTCGTTGCAGATGAAGTTGGCAAATGTCAGCGCGTCCAAATCATTGACGCCAGTCGCAGCACCCAATGCCC
The DNA here is from genome assembly GCA_021775325.1 of Rhodospirillales bacterium. Lineage (GTDB taxonomy): Bacteria > Pseudomonadota > Alphaproteobacteria > Rhodospirillales > Casp-alpha2 > JABJGO01. The sequence goes on along the minus strand of JAJFID010000300.1, from coordinate 1,158 downwards.
AAGCGGCCTCGTACTCAAGCCCGCCAGAGGCTTTCTGGTACTCTGGACGATCCTTCACAGAGAAATGTGTACGATCAATTGAAGACACCCGTTGACAGGCAATCGTGCAACCGAAACAGGCCGCATTGGTGATGAGATTCGACTTCCCGTCACTTTCGCGTTTTTCCGCCATTGCCTCGGCCGAAATATCGTGCGCCCCTTCAAACTGGATATCGCGATGATTGCGGGTTGGTAGCGCGCCGGTCTCATTAATCACGTTCATCAGCACTTGGGTACCAAAGGCTGGTAGGCCCTGCCCTGTAACCGCATTGTCTGCCAAGACTTGTTTTGCCGCAGCCGCAGCTTCCCACAAACGCTCACCGTCCTCGACAGCAACGCCCAAGGTACCGCGAATGGCAACTGCTTTCAGATTCTTGGACCCCATGACCGTGCCAACACCGGAACGTCCGGCGGCGCGGTCCATATCGTTAACCACGCAAGCAAACTTGACGCCGACCTCACCAGATACACCAATCGATGCTACGCGGATCAAAGGATCTCCGTGTTTTGCCTTGATGCCTTCTTCCGTATCCCAACACGATGTTCCCCAGTGTGCGGAAGCATCCAAGAGTTGAGCGTTGCCGTTTTCGAGCATCAGATACACGGGTGACTTCGAGGCACCCTCGAAAATGATCATGTCGTATCCGGCATTCTTCAGCTCATTGCCGAAAAAACCACCGGAATTGGAACACGCAATAGCCCCTGTCAGGGCTCCCTTGGTCACAACGCTGTAACGTCCGGCTGTTGATGCACAAGTCCCTGTCAGGGGGCCCGTCGCAAAAATCATTTTATTGTCAGGCGACAAAGGATCAACCTTTGGATCGGTTTCTTCCACAATGTACTTTGTTGCCAGCCCGCGTTGACCGAGATACTGGTCAGCCCATTCCATGTTCAGTGCTTCGTCCGTGCAGGTCCCGTCAGTCAAGTTCACCCGCAGGAGTTTTTCTGTCCAAGCCATGTTTTTATTCCCTATCCTGTCGACTATGCGCCTGCTTGTGCGCCTGCATCTGTTTTCAGTGCCCAGTCACGCATTCTGCCGAGACCGGTCCAGTTCGCATCGATAAATGTGATGGCATCCGTGGGACAAGCCTTTGCACATTCAGGATCGCCGCCGCACAG
>JAJFID010000299.1 GCA_021775325.1 Rhodospirillales bacterium | reverse complement strand
GCGCGAAATCCTGAAGACTGCACCATCCGAGTTCACCCAGCACGCCCGTAATCCGGACCGCAATGTGGTCATCGGTGGCGGCAATACGGTATTTGCGCCGGTGTACGGCCCGCCCTTCGTGCGCGACCTGGACGGTGGCCGTCGTTATGGCACCATCGAGGATTTCCGGAACTTCGTGAAGCTGGCGTACATGTCGCCGTATTTGCATCATTCCGGCGGCACGGTGTGTGAGCCCGTCGACCTGCCGGTCAACAAACGCCACTTCGACATGGTCTATGCCCATATGCGCAATTCGGACAAGCCTTTCATGGGCTCTGTGACGGCATCCGAGCGGGCACAGGATACAGTTGATATGTGCAAGGTGTTGTTTGGCGCGGATTTTGTCGACCAGAATGCGGTGACAATCAATCTGATCAATGCCAACTCACCCATGACCTTTGATGACACCATGCTGGGTGCCCTGAAAGTCTATGCCAGCAATAATCAGGCCTGTATCGTCACGCCGTTCATTATTGCCGGTGCCATGGGCCCTGTTTCGCCCGCAGGCACACTGGCGCAGGCCCTGGCCGAAGGCATGGCGGGTACGGCACTGACCCAGCTTGTGCGTCCCGGCGCGCCCGTGGTGTTTGGTCTGTTCTCCAGTTCCATGTCCATGCAATCCGGTGCGCCGACCTTTGGTACGCCGGAGCCGACCATGGTCATTGCGGCGGCAGCACAACTGGTTCGGCGATTGGGTATTCCGCTGCGCTCCGGTGGCTCGCTGTGCACATCGAAAACACCTGATGCACAAGCGGCGTATGAAAGTGCCCAGTCTATCTGGCCGGTGGTCATGTGTGGTGTGAACTTCGCGCTGCACAGTGCCGGTTGGCTGGAAGGCGGACTGGCGTCCGGATATGAGAAATTCATCATGGACGCGGATCAGCTCGGCATGATGCAGAAGCTGTCACAGGGCATCGATATGAGCGAAGAAGGCCAGGCCATGGATGCCATTCGCGAGGTTGGACCGGGAACCCACTATCTGGGCTGCGAGCACACCAAGCGGAATTTCGAAACCGCGTTTTATGCTTCCAAAGTGGCCAACTACGATTCGTTTGAGCAGTGGGAATCCGAGGGTTCGCTGGACGCCGAACAGCGTGCCAACGTTATCTACAAAAAAATGCTCAATGAGTATGAAGCCCCCGCCATGGATCAGACCATTGAAGAGGGCCTGCTGGACTTCATCGCCAAACGCAAGGAAAGCTTCCCTGATTCCAACGTCTGACAATCGATGTCTGAGAAGTGGCACTGATACGATGAACAAAGCGGCTCTTCCCTGGAAGGGCCGTTTTTGGTTAGGCTGCTGATTACCGATTGGACAGAGGGGGAGAAACGGTGATGAAGAAACGTGAAGGCGATGCCTGGATGGCGGCGGACGAATTCGGTCGCTCGCTCACGGGTGTGGGGTTCAACCTCCTGGTCCGCGACATGGATGCCGCCTTACGGTTTCAGACTGCTGTGCTGGAAGCCGAAGTTGTCTACAGCGATCCGGATTTTGCCGTACTGCGCGGTTACGGCGGTTTATGGATGCTGCACGCGGACCATACCTACAACGATCACCCCCTGCGCGGCAGCCTTAACGACGAAACCCCGCGCGGTGTGGGCGCGGAACTGCGTATCTACAACTGCGACCCGGACGCCGCCGAGGCCCGGGCGCGTGATGCGGGATACACCATCCTGGCCGGCAGCGCCGACAAACCCCACGGCCTGCGCGACGCCTATATCCTGGACGACGATGGGTATCTATGGGTGCCAGGGGTTGGGATTGGGGGGTAAATCCACGGGACAACTCCCTGGAATCAAATAACGACACACGTCGCGAATCAAAAAACTGACGTCGCTTGGGGTCAATGGTTGCCGGGCGTTGACGGGCACTCTGCCACTCGAACTTGGTTTCTCCCGACGCTGATCGGGATCGAACATTGGACCCGATTAACGGAGGACGTTATGGCAACACCCACACGCGTAAAGTATCTGATCATTGGCGCAGGCATTCATGGCCTGTCTACGGCCTGGCATCTGGGCCAGCACATGAAGGCAAAAGGCCAGGAGCCCCGCAATACGGACGAGGCCTGTGACATCCTGATCATCGACAAGGACGGTATTGCGTCCGGTGCCAGCGGCATCGCCTGCGGCGTGGTGCGCAACAACTATTACCAGCCTGCCATGCGCGAGCTGATGGCGCACAGTGTGTCTGTATGGGAAAGCGACCCGGAGGCGTTCTCCTACAACCCGGTCGGTTACATGCAGATCAGCCACGAGGGCATGCACGAAAACATCTGTGAGATCTACGAGCAGCAGAAAGCCATTGGATACGAGTCATCGCTGATCGAAGGCAAGGATGACTGCACGGCCTATATGAAAGGCATCTTCGACGATTGGCAGGCGCAGGGCATTACCTCTGTGCTGCACGAAAAGAAGGGCGGTTACGCCAACAATACCAAGGCCATGTACGGTCTGGCTGAAAAAGCCGAAGCCGCCGGCGCGCGGATCATGACCGGCACGGAAGTGACGGGCTTTCAGTATTCGGGACAGTCCGTGTCCGGCGTTGAAACCAGCAAGGGCCTGATCGAATGTGACGAGCTGATCGTTGGTGTCGGTCCCTGGGCCAAAACCATCTGGGACATGATGGACCTGCCCAAGACGGTGGATATCAAGGCTGCTGATGGTTCCATGCATACAGACGTGAACATGTGGATCTACTGGAGCCTGCAGGAAGGCACCCTGGGTGTTGATCCCAACTTCCTGAAAAACAACGAAGGCGGCATGCCGCCGGTAATCCACGTGGATACGGACGCGCCGCTGATTTCCGACGAAGACGGCTCGGTTATCTCAGAAGATCCCTGGGGTATTTATTACAAGCCCGATTTCCACTTCAATGGTGTTCAGGGCGGTGCCATGCCGTTCCCGGTTGAACAGGATGCGGACAAGGTGGCTGTTGATCCCTATGGCCCGGCCAGCCCGGACTTCGTGGTTGGCCCTGAATTCGCCCACATGTGGTCGTCGGCGCTGGCACATTGTCAGAAGCGTTTCGAAGGCAAAGGCCATCTGTTTGGTAAAGAGCCATCAGGCGGCATTGGCTCGTTCACTCCGGATAGCTTCCCCGTGTTCGACCGGTTCCGCGAGAACGTGTATTTCATCGCCGATTCCAACCATGGATTCAAAATGCTGGGCGTGGGCGCACTGGTTGCCGACGACATCATGGGCAAGGGTTCGGCCCTGCTGGAACCGTTCCGTTTCTCCCGGTTTGCTGAAGGTAAACTACACCCCGTCTCGAACAGCCCTTATCCCTGGAGCTGATCAGACCGGAGCACCTCAAGCCCTCGCATATCATTGCGGGGGCTTTTTTCTTACAAATCTACTGCTGCGCCAGCCGCCGCCATCTCTTTGATGACGCCATAGTCTTCCAGCTCGAGAACCGCCGCACCCTTGAGCAGTTGTTTGTCGGCCAGCGGCATAAGTTCGGGGTCTGCCAGTGCGGCGAACAACCCGTCGCGGATGGCTGCCAGTTCGTCATCACTGGTCTTGCCACTGGTGATAAACGGCAGGCCCGGCGCTGCCTCGGTTTCACACAAGATTCGAATCCCGGCCACGGCATCCGGTCGATAGCGCTGATGCAACGCAAAGGTAACGCCGTCGATGGCGGCACAATGGGCGGTGCGTTGGCGGACGGCCTTGATGCTGTCACTGTGGGCACCGGTCATGATGGTTCGATCAAAAAACTTCTCGTCCGGCTCGGTCACAGTTGCGACCAGGGCGCGGAAGGCATTAAAGCCGGACTGCGAATCCCGACCGTTGATGGCGACTGTCAGACTGCTGAGATCCGACAGTGTCGACACATCCAGGTCTTCGGGAACAATGATCATGCTGCGATAGGTCGGGCCGTCACAGCCGGGCGCATCATAGATGGGCGTCGCCACGAGGCGAACCCGATCATCCAGCAGGAACATGAGCGGGAACCCACAGGTTTGCGAAAATACCAGCTTTTCATCCAGCCAGTGATCCAGGACGGCACCAGGGCTCGTCAGGAATTCGGGTGCCTGATGGACACCGGCGGCGCGCATGTGGCGGGCGACACCGCGCCACCAGTCGGCAACTGTGCTTTCCAGTTCAGGCAGGGTGTACATGGGCATGGAGGCCAACCCTGCCATTGATGGAAACGGGACGATATCGGCAGTGTCGCTCATGTGGACAAATCTCCATCCAGGTTGCCGGACGATGTGGTCTGGAACTTCGGCAGAGCATCATCGGGAATGGTGTGAAAATCCGCCAGGTCCTCTGTGTAAATGTGGCCCGCAACGGACAGACCTGTGGGTTGATCAAGCGTGCCAGCAGAAATACTGATACGCTCAACACCGGTCTGATTATCGCCGATGCGTCGCCAGAAAAGACTGCTGCCACACCGGTTGCAAAATCCGCGTTCCGCCTGATCGGAAGACCGGTACCACTGAAGGCCGGTGTCGTTGATCAGGACAAGTGCCGATTGTTCTGCCTGGGTATAGGGCCCCATGAGCCCGTGGGTCTTGCGACATTGCCCGCAATAACAATGCACGACGGACCTTAGCGGGCCATGAACTTCGTACGCCACGTTGCCGCAAAGGCACTGGCCAGTAGACGGGGCGTTTTCCGTCGTTTCGGTGTTACTCATGTAAGGTATCGTCTCCGATTTTATCGCGCAGGGATATCAGATAGGAACTTGCATCCGGTGCCGGGACCACCGC